>DAISKS010000007.1:0-16775 GCA_036820845.1 Candidatus Saccharimonadota bacterium | reverse complement strand
ATTTGGCGGAGGAGGGGAGATTCGAACTCCCGCTCCAGGTCTCCCCAGACTAACGATTTAGCAAACCGTCCCCTTCAGCCACTTGGGTACTCCTCCGTATTGTCGCAGAATTACTTATTCAAGTAACTCCTGGATAAAGCGTAATTTTAGGGGACGGTAACCGTCCATTAATTTACGTTTCACGCAGCAGCCACTTTGACGCTTCTACGTATTTCAAGGCTGAACTTGAAATATTGTACCACACCACAAGAAGAAGGTCTAAGTCACAATTAATTTAATAGCTAATGGTCACGCTACCATCAGTGCCATTTACACCATGCGCACCGCCAACTCCACCGCCGCCAGCCGTCGTCAAAGCAGGGAAATTGGTACCACCGCCAGCGCCACCAAGTCCACCCGCGGTCCATTCGTTACAGCCATCCATAGGTGGATTTGGATCTGAGTAAAAACCTCCCGACTTACCACCGGCACCACCCTTTGCCTCAATAAGTCTTATTCCCAAACGCTTAACACCTGAAGAACCAGCACCGCCTACTCCTGGTAAACCTGGTCCGGTGTCACCAGCACCGCCGGCACATGAAGTTTGACCACCATTTCCACCGGTGATTCCGTTTGTGTATCCTAGCGCACTGGTTGGCGCACTGGCACTGACGGAGCCTTTTCCAACAATAATCTGTAGTATGTCACCTTTGGCAATTGCTAGAGTGTAGACAACTTTATCACCATTTCCGCCCGTACTGCCAAGCTCCTCATCGTCTCGTCCGCCTCCGCCACCAGCACCACTGGCTGTTATAGTAACCGAACCGGCAGAGTTGGCGGTAATAGTGCAAGGTACCGCAGAAGTGCATGTGCCGTCAAATGTGTGAGTGCGCACACTGCCGTTTTGAGTGATAGCACCGCCACTACAAAATACCGGCGGCGAGCTGCCACTGGTCTGTGGCGGAGTATTGTCGGTTATTTGATAGCCAACCCCCGAAGAGCTAATATTTACCAGTAAAAACGTATTGTATGGGCTGCTAGTGCAGTAGCTGACCGTGTTCCCCGACGCCGTTTTAATGCAGTATTTAGAATCGGCTGGACTTTGAGGACAATTATTAGCATCTAATGACTGCGGATAGGTACCATATTCGGCATAATACAGTTTTAATTTACTAGCCGAACTTGCTAAATCAGCCTGTAGTGAGGCCTCGATAGCCCTTCTGCTGATACCAGAGTAACTCACAATGGTAACCGTCGCTAAAACACCAATAACCACAATTACGACCAGTAACTCTACGATTGTAAATCCAGTCATAAAATGTCTGTTTTTATAGTGCATTATCTGTTAATTATATCAATCATATTTAATAACCACAACCGATAACATCTGGTTATCATTGACTATTGATATATATAGTGTTATAATATAAGTATAAATGAGTCCTAACGCACAGAACGAAGAAACTCTGCTCGATCGGCTGAAACGCGTTCAGGCTAGTTCCGATATCACTATTATCGAGGAAACCAGCGCGGAGTCAAAGTTAGTTTCAAGGGATTTTGGTCAGCTAGCCCGGATTGCCCTGACGCTAGCCAGAACCGAATGCCTAAAGGCAGACAATACCGATAAACTAGCTGTTTTGCGTCAAGTCGAAATCGTCCCCGATGACGTCATACCGAATGCCCATAATAACGAAGTTGGTTTGACGAGTTTCGTCAGGTCTAATTTGCCACAAGAAAACTGGCCGATGTTCATCGACACTACTGACTAACTAATAAAACTGAGTCTGAATTACCAACAGCAACTCTCCAGTGCGCTTTTTTTAGGTCTTTTATCATATCTTTTTTACTGTTTTCGACTAAAGCGCATTGAATGTCGTACTGTCGGAATTTTTCGTCTAGCACATCGGATTTTTCAATTATATCCAAATACTCATCCATATATTTGTGGCCGTCGAGTTCCCAACTGGGCATGCGTCCGTCAATATAAACTTTATGTGAAGGTAGCTGCCAAATCAAATAACCACCGTAGTTATAATCGTTGAATAAATTACCACGACATGGATGTATTTTTAAATAGGCGACTGCTTTACGAGGATAATGTGCCTCGCGATCAAGCGAAACTCCCCAATAAGACCATGTGACTAACCATAAAACTGCACATATAACAATTGCTCCGCTGATTGCCACAAAGCGGCGGCGTGGCTTATCGAGGTCTTTCGGGATAGTCGCTGCCACACGCCTCAGCCTATCGCTCGTTACCGGCAAAGCTAGAATCACAAATAATACTAAATTACGCATACTTGATACACCCGTCAGAAATGCCAGGAAGTCTGTCCCTAGATATTCGCGCCATTTCTTCATATCCGTCAGAGCAAAGGCACTCGACCACGCCAGAAAGAAACCGACTGTCAACCACGGTATGTATAGAGGTTGCCACTCTGTAATTCGCCACTTCAGCGAGACATCCGTAACCGTGCGCCAGACTTCGATATATATCGAAGACCCATAAGGATTGAAAAATGCCACTAGTACACAAACGCCAATCAAGGCTGCCAGTCGCCACGAGCGTTCCTTTACTGAAACATAAATTCCGTAAGCAATGCCAATAATAAAACTACCGTGAACGTTTGCCCATACAAGCATTAAAAGAGGTAATAACCATCGATATTTTTTCTTCTTTGCATTTAGTATTGTGATAAATACAGCAATACCCAGTACTGACCAGGTAATAGCTCGTACACCAGAAAAGGGTAGAGTCGCAAATACCGCCAATAGAACCAGTAGATTGTGGGATCTTCTGCCGACTAACCATATAGCTAAAGTCCATAGTCCAGCAAATATCGCGCACAGACCAATATACCCAACCACAGGAAACAATGTTGCTATAAATACATCGCTAAGCCATTCGTGGTTTATCCACGGGAAGCCGGCAGCGGTGTAAGTAAAGATGTCATGCGCCGGTATGCCATGTTTTATAAAATATTCGCCCGACTTCAGGTGCCAGCCGAAATCCGGGTCAAGTTTGATTAGTGAAGTTAGGAAATAGGTGATAAAAACAATCGAGAACGTTAATATGGTTGGCCATGTTATCCAGTGCCAGCTTAACCTCCAAAGAATATTTCGCTTCATTTTAGCTATTTTATCATCATGTTATATATAAATTTAAACACCTGCCGCAAGAGGATTGGTAGTCTAGATAGCTACTAGTTCGGATAGCTAATAACAACAGTACCGTTAGTGCCACCGTCACCATTAGGAACAGTGTCTGCTCCTGCGCCACCCGCTCCGCCAGCTCCAACAATTATGTTTACAATTTGACCGCTGGATATTGAAAGGTTGCCAGTAATCCGACCGCCAGCAGCCCCATTACCACCGTCGGTAGGTTCACACTGCGGGCAATAGACGTCGGTGCTGCCAGAACCACCAGGAGAGCCTGCAGCGGTTGATGGATTTGTAGCGTTAACAAATACTCCTCCATTTGTGATATTAGCCGCGCCCGGAGTGCCATTCACTGAACAATTTGTCCCGCCTGTTCCACCGTCAGCCCTTAATATCATCGAGCCAATGCCAATCGACGAGTAGCCTCCGCTCAAGCCCGAGGTGCCGTTACAGTAGTAACTACCGCCACCACCACCGCCACCTGCGCCATCAATCCTTATAGATAAGGTACCACTAGATGTTGCCGTAATACTACATGGTGACCCTGTCGTACAGGAGGTCCCAAAGGTGTGAGTACGTATGCATCCACTAGTAGATACTGTACCGCCCGACGAGAAGACGGCAGAAGATGAGCCAGCCGCAAATGGTGCCGTACTATCTGTCACCAGGAAAGCGGCACCTTTTGCGTTCGTGTTTTTTAACATAAAACTAGAGTACGGAGCCGTGGGGCAATAAGTAAATGTATTACCCGAGCTACCTTTTAGGCAGTACTTACTACTGACTACTGGAAGTTGCGGACAATTGTTGCCATCCATTGCCTGCGGATAGGTGCCATATTCAGCATAATAGAGTTTTAATATCTTTGCAGAGCCCGATAAGTCAGATTGAAGTGACACTGCAATCGCCCTTTGACTGATTCCGGAATAGCTGACAAGCGATATAGCCGCCAAAATCCCAATAACTACAATCACAACCAACAATTCCACAATTGTGAAACCTGCGGATCGACGGTAGATGGCGCTATTCATAACTATTAATTTTACTGTTTTTACCGAGTATGCACAAGCGAGATGAAGATATGAGATATCAGCCTTCGACCTGTTACTCAAAATAAAAATACGACCTCAAGTGTCATATTCTTAATTTGGCGGAAGAGGCGAGATGGCGGTCGCTTCGCTTCCTATTTCCGCTCGTTCACTCGCTTCACGAACTCTATCTGCTATCGCAGATACTTCTCATATCGCCTCAATCAAAAATGAAAAATGACCACACATGGTCATCTTACATTTTTGGCGGAAGAGGCGAGATTCGAACTCGCGGTACCGTTTCCGGCACGACGGTTTTCAAGACCGTTCCCTTAAACCACTCGGGCACCCTTCCACAACTCAATTATCATACCATATAAGGGGTGAGAAATCGATACGTTTATCACTACGACTTAGACTAATATTGACTTTACTAGTACATTATGCTAAAGTATAAGTATATAAAGTCACTAAAATAAAAAATGGAAAAAATACTAGAAAAACCAAAAACACTCTACCGAGGCGTGACTCTGCCTGCTCTGATGGTTGGCCCCGAACTGGCCACTCAAGAACTTCTACCAGGGTCAACTCCTAAGATTGACGAACAAGGTCGCGCAACCGTTAACGATGGTAATGAGTACGGAGTTTATATGAGCGACAACGAACATATGGTTGATGTTGCATATTCTTCTCCAAGACACGGTGATAATATGCCCGACAGTCCCACTTTTAACCGACGGGGAATACCAGGTGAGCGTGTTCAACAGCCGCGGGTCGGCGTTACGTACGAAATTGACACCGATGGCCTAGAAGTGCGCCAACCCTTTATTACTGGGTACCTCCAAGGTGTTTATAATAACGGCTTTAAGGGCAGTGAGTGGATTGCTGATTCAGTGCCGGCGTCAAATCATCGCATCAAAAGGCTGACGGTGGGCACTGATACTCTACATGGTCCAAAATCGATTGAAGTAGGTGACAATCCCGAAGAAGCGTTTGAAGAGTTAAGACTGGAATTAGACAGACGGATGGGCAGACTGGCTATCGCCTGTGAGCTAATCAGCGCACTACCTGACGCGTCAAGACGGAACGAGTTTAGGATCAAGGACATTCTGAGGGGAATCCCCGACTAAGTCAGAGTCTGGCGAGCTATTACCGCCACCCAGACTGTTTTGGCGCCGGCGTTCTTAAGCGCTAACGTCGCATACTTCATTGTCGCACCAGTCGTCATCACATCATCAATTACTAGATAGGGGATGGTGGGGTCTAGCTTTCCCGAAACCATGAATGCTTGGCGCGCCTGTTGTTCTCGCTTCTCAGCGCCAGCCTGACGTTGCTTAGTATTTGATTTACGCATCAACAATTGTTGATATTTCAGATTACGTAGCTTGGCGAGTCTTTTGGCAACTAATAACATATGATCATAACCGCGCTCACGCGACCTAGAGGGTGTAGTTGGTATCGGAATAATAACCGTGTTATCTGGCAAGACAGGAAGTGTCTCGTTAAATAGGTAGGCGAGTGGTTTGTGCGCCTCCTTTGCTCGTTCAAACTTATACAGACCAATTAGCCTCTGTAGTTCACCTTGTCTTTTACCAACCATCCATGCCTGGCTATAAGGTACACTACATGATTTGCACGGTCCCGAGCCGCCTGCCAGACGCAGACAAACTAGACATGCAGTATTCGGCTCACTGACGATGTCATATTTACAATTATCACATAATAGACTGCCTATTTTATCGCATCCACAACAGTGGTGTGGAGCTAGGTATGACATAAGTGTATCAAGCATTGTTTTTTTTACGTTTTGACCACCTCTTAGGTTGATTATACCGTATATGTTCGTTATAATGTGAAAGACTATTTGTCAATAGAGCCTAGAGAAAGTGGAGGATATCATGGCCCGGAAACAAAATGACGATTTACTAATTGAGGACGAGCTGACCGCAGCTTTCCTGAATGATGACACTCTATCACCTGACATGGGTGGTACTGGCGTTATAACCGAAGAATCATGGGAAGAATCAGAAGAGGAATTCCCAGGACAGCTAGCAGTTGATGTTTACGAAACAGCCGATAGGCTAGTCGTAAAAGCCCGTACTGCCGGCGTTAACAAAGAAGAGTTAGATGTCAGCATCAGCGACGGCATCCTAACCATCAGCGGCACCCTAAACAGTGGTGACGACACCGATGCTACAAACTGGCACATCCAGGAATGTTACTGGGGAGAGTTCAGTCGTACCCTAGCGTTACCTGTTAGTGTGAAAGAGGACGAAGTAGAAGCAATCCTAAAAGACGGCGTATTGACAATTCGATTCAATAAAATCAAACAAGAAGCCGCCAAAAAGATTCAGATTCAATAAAAACTACAATGTAAAAAATATAGCTCCAAATCGGAGCTATATTTTTTAACTAGATATTTACTACTTGACTAATGCACCAATCACGTAGTTGACTATGGCATAAGCCATAATAGCGACTACGATACCGACAACTGCATACAAAATCGTATTCTTGGCGGCTGTGACTGCATTACTGTCACCACCCGAGATAGTGTATCGAATACCACCATAGATTAGCATCAAGACGCTGATAGCACCGATGATGAATAGGGCAGCGTTGGTGATATCGGTAAATACACAATTCTTTTGAGTTACTTTGTCTTTACCAAATAGACAACTTGCTCCACCGCCACCGCCACAATTAGCCCCATCCTGTAAATTGCTAGCATCATCACAGTTGGCCGCATAGACATTAGTGGTCGGCATAAAACTAACTGCACTAATTGTCAGTAGTGGTAATGCAAGTAACGCTGTCATTATTCTTTTGAATTTGCTCATTCTTTATTTTCCTTATTAGTATTATGCTTTGATTATATAACATATGCTAAATAAGACAAAAATATCCGCCACGAGGGCGGATATTTTTTACGTAATTTAATAGCCTCTATGGAGTAGCGACTAATGCACCAATCACGTAGTTGACTATGGCATAAGCCATAATAGCGACTACGATACCGACAACTGCATACAAAATCGTATTCTTGGCGGCTGTGACTGCATTACTGTCACCACCCGAGATAGTGTATCGAATACCACCATAGATTAGCATCAAGACGCTGATAGCACCGATGATGAATAGGGCAGCGTTGGTGATATTTTTGAAAACTGAGTCATCACCGAATAATTTAGTAGGCTGTTCCTCACTTTTTGATGAGCTAGCCCCACCACTAATGCCCCCCGTGGCTGGATCCTCTGCACCAACAGGTGTGGCCACAACTAGACCCAATACCAACATCGGAACAAGTAGTAGCCCTGCCAACATGCTTTTAATTGATTGCTTCATATTTACTATTCCTTTCCCTTTTTCTTAATATTAGTTATAACAGATATCGCCTCAGTTGTTAAGACCTACGTAAAACGATTAATAACAAAATTGACTATAGCGTATGCCATAATCGCTACAACTAGACCTACGACTGCATATAGTAGTGTATTTTTTGCTTTTGCTATCAAGTTAGAATCGCCGATTGAGGTAACGTAGAACACACCAGATAGGATTATTACTATGACTGCAACCGCACCCAATATAAACAGTAGGGTATTAACCAAATCTTTAATAAATTCCGGTACTGATTTTTGCTTTTTACATAGTGGTGAATCCGGCTCTTTTTTGCATATCTCGGCCTTGGTATCAACCGCACCCACATAAACAGGAGATAACGCCAGCCCGAAACTAAATATCATCCCGAGCGCTGCCAAATATAGTTTAATTTTTTTCATTAAAACCTCCCAGCTAAAAAATTCGTGGCAGCAAATGCCATCATTACTACTATTAATCCTACTACTGCGTAGAGTAGGGCATTCTTGGCAATCGCTATTTTTGCTGGATCATATGAACCGCTAGAAAAGCTGTAGCCTGCCAATATTATTACTATTACGGCAGTTATACCAGCTACAAAATAAATCATATTAAGCACGTTTATCAATACCTTGTTAGGATCAAGTTTCCAGAAATTGTCATCTATTTTGCCTGCCGCATATAACGAAAGGTTACTTATTACTTGTATTGCGTGTATCATTTCTTAAGTCCTTCCGATATGAAGTTTATTATTATTACTGCCGCCATCGACACAATGAAACCAACCATGGCATATAACAATGTCATCCTGGCAGTAGCCGCCTTTTCGGGGTTACCTCGGCTAAGTATAAAAATGAAACCCCCATACAAAAAGTAACCGGTGGCAATATAGACGACCGCCAACAAGGCGATTTCAACTAGGTTTAAACCAATATGCCAGATGAACGTCGGCAAACCACCAGCCGCTTCTGGTGAAATAATATTACATTTACCGTCGTCAGTGGTCAGCCCACGAAACCAAGCGGGGAAGCCCAAAAAACGGCTTTCACAACTCGAAGCGGCACTGACAGTCTGAAGTGGCACTGAACTCACCAGGGCACCACCCAAAACAGTAGCAATCATGATTGCACCGAACCAACGGCTTATATTGTTAAGAGCTTTCATTAATGGAACATACCTCCGGGTGTTATGTAGTTAAGGAACGACCAAAGAAACGCGTATGCTATCAAACCGACAACAACGTTAAATATAATCATCTTGGCTTGTTTAACCTTGTCTGGGCTACCGGCTGAAGTTGTATACATTATAGACGCATAAACGATTCCACCAATTGCAGCGATGCCTACACCGGCGCTTAGTATATTAACCACCAACATCAATATACCCCAGATGCCAGACTCTTCTAGTTTTTTACCACCAGGCTGATCGGGACAGTCAATAATGGAAGTGTCGACGCCACCACATTTGGCGGCATTAACTGTTAACGGCACTAGCCCGATAGTAGCCACCGCCATAATCGCTACGGACATAATTGATAATACTGTTTGTTTTATAGTCATACTACTAATAAAATACGATAAAAAGACATTATCCGCAAGTATTTGTGCTCGTTGACTATTGATTTTTTGCGTATTTAGTGTATAGTAATATATACAATACTCAGACGGGAGAAACTTATCAAATGGATAAAGTTAGTGCAACAGAGCGTGAACCGATTATTCCTTCAAATGAACGCAAAAAACTGAACGCTAGGCAAATTGGCGGCGTATTATGCGCTACCGTAGCCTTAAGCAGCGTAATGATGGGGGCAACCGGCTGTAGTAGGCAGAAAACCGTTGGCGAGCTGACTAAACAGCCTGTAGCCGAGGCACCTGTAAGCCCTGATGAAGCCAAGGTTCCAAAAGAGGCCGAGGAATTTGTAGCAAACTTTGGCGACAGATACGATGACCCTGTGTCAACCTATTATGCTGAGCAAGCATATAAAAACATCAACCCTCGCGGGTCTATAATAGAGACATCGTCTGCATTAGCTTACGATCTTGAGGGGCTAAGGCAAGACAAGACTAGCGAGCTTGGATTCGAGATATACGAATTACCTCTCGATGCTGAGATAAATAATAAACTGTCGATAGACATATTCAATAATTACACAGCAAAACAACTCACTACATACATGAACTTACTAGCCAGAAACCCCGACAATAAAGACATGTTGGACCATGAATTTGAGCTATTCTGCTCCTTCGTTGGCAACACTAACCCTAACATGGCGGGTTCAGACTTTACGGAAGACGATGATAAAGTAATCAACTTAATGGAAACTGTCGGTTATGTAGTTGAAAAATACGGTAGTACAGCGACCTACGCCGTGACTAACGCCTCAGAAGGTGCTAGTGACGATATCAGCACGTCATTCCACCCAAACGAGATAATACTCGGTACAGAGAATAATGGAATTATAGACAGATTCCAAAGCGCCGCGGACATAGTAATACGAATTGACACCTTTAAAGATGGTGAATCGACAGAGAAATACGAGACGCTACAAAACATCGAGTTGACCGTGATACGAGGGCCATATAACCCTGCATTCAGCGTCTCGACTGTATCGATTGGCCAAGTTAAGTAATCTAATTCATAAAAAACACCTCTTCTGCTGACATAGTGTTTATGCCTATTTATGCTATAATTTTCCCATGCGCCATAGGCATCCAACGTCTAAGTATAAAAAGTGGTTAATGCTCTTAGTAAGCCTCTTTGCGGTGATTAACGGTGTTATATCGGTGAATCCGGTAAAAGCCGCTAGCGATACCAAGAATTATGTGTCAGTACAAGTTCTAGCTGGTTGGCTAAAAGAAGGCGACTTATTAAATGTAACTTTAAAAAACGAGAGTACCGGAAAAACCTTAACCCAGAAGATTGCGGTTTCTTCCTCAAATCCAACTTCGTATTTTTCGCCAACTGTTACCTTTGATGGCGTAAAGTCAGGCAAGTACACAGCTTGTTATTATGATTATTGCAGTACCAAGAGTCTGAACTGGGTTCCAAAGAGTGGTAGTGATTACTTTACGGCAATTGATCATAAGATTGATATATTTATATCTACAGAACAACTTAATGAGCTAAGGCAAAAATGGAATCAGCCGCTCAATAATACTGTGGATGTCTTTGTAAACTTATCCATACCAAAAACTGAAGCTGACACGACATACGGACCGACTAACGTAGTACTGGTATACGCCGATGGCAGCGACACGGGCAAGGGGACAAAGGCTACTGGTAGTAAAGTTGTTCAAGCAGGCTCGGCAGCTCAATCAAAACTGCCTTTGGGTATGGCAGAGTTTTACGACGCCAACCTCAAAGCAGGTGACTACAAGGCCTGCACGCAGGATTTAGCGTACTGTTCCAGTAATTTTACAGTTACCACGAAAGCAAATAAATATTCTGCAACTATAAATATACCCTTATCAGACTCGGCGAAATTTATAACCTCCGGTGGCGTCGGGGCAACTAAATGCGGGATAGAGGGAGTCGGTTGGATTATTTGTCCAGTTGTGAACTTCTTGGCAAAAATTGCCGACGGGTCTTATGCATTCTTAGAGTCCAACTTCCTAAAAGTGTCGCCCGATATGCTATCCACGAGTACATCAGACTCCGCCTACACGGCGTGGTCAACTATGCGTAGTATCGCCAATGTTGCCTTCGTCATCGCATTTCTTATTATAATATTTTCACAGATAACAGGTGCGGGAGTAACTAACTACGGCATAAAAAGACTTCTGCCAAAGATTATTATTGCTGCAATATTAGTCAACTTATCATTCATCATATGTCAAATATTAGTAGATTTGTCAAATATAATTGGTCAGTCATTCAGTGAAATATTTCAAGGTTTGCCGGCGGGTAAAGCCACACCAGGTGGGTTTGGGTCGGGCTCGGACTGGACCAGTGTCGCAGGCGGCGCCATAGCTATAGCTGGTGGCGGAGCACTGGTGTGGGCCAATATAGCCGCTCTCATTCCACTGCTAGTGTCAGCTGTAATAGCGCTCGTAATGATATTGTTCATACTTATTGCTCGTCAAGCAATAGTCGTGTTGTTAATAGTAGTATCGCCATTGGCATTTGTTGCATACTTGCTACCAAACACCGAGAACTGGTTTAAGAAATGGCGCGAGACTTTGCAAGCGATGCTCATTCTATACCCTGTAGTAGCATTGATTTATGGTGTATCGGGTTATGCTGCCAAGATATTACAGGGCGCCATGTCTGATTCAACGATGGGTCAGATAGTGGCAGCGGGTGTTATGGTGCTGCCGCTGTTCGCAATACCTACGGTATTAAAAAAGGCGCTCGACGGCGTCGGAAACTTGGGAGCAACGCTGAACGGATGGAGTAGCAAGCTTGGTGGAGCGGCTGGTAATAAATTGATGAATGATACCGTAATTGGACAAGCAGCAAAATACAAAGACCAACGTTCGGCATTGCGTCGAGCACAAATACAAAGTGGAACATATCAAGGCAGGGGTGGTAGATGGAACCCCAGGAACTTACACAGTGCGATTAGCGATAGATTCAACAAAGCTGGGATATCTGGTGGCTTTGGAGATAGGCGCACAGCTCAGGGTGCTGCGCTCGAAGCATCAGAGAGTACCGAGTTATTAAATAACGCAGGTGCGCGCCTCGACGGCATGCAAGTTACCGACCCAACAACAGGCGTAGCATCAACGTTATCACAGGCACAGATGATGCAGATAGCGACCGGCCAAGATGTTACACACGACGGTACAGCTGGTGGCCGAGCCATTACAGGAATGGGCAAGGGTTCATTTGACACCCACGCCAGACAAGCTGCTATGCAAAAAGCTGCTTCGATAGCAACTGTTTCAGATGCCGAGAAACTTGTAAACGCTTCGGGCTCTGGTACTATGAGCGCTGATGAACGCAAGACTCTATCGAACGCGCTTGCTGCTTCAGGAGCACTAAAAAAGGCACCGTGGCTGGGTGGCGCGACCCTTGGCGCTGTGGCCGCAGGAACGGCTGGTGCCGACCAAGCAGCACTAGATGCAATTCGAGATGGTAAAGTGACAGCTGAAGTACTAGCGAACGGCGACAAGAATTCAGTTGATACCCTATTGAGAGTGGCGCGAACTGCGGGTAGTGGAAGTGCTGAGGTGGCAGCACTTCAAGCAGCCATAGCTGGTATCACAGCCGATCCAAATCTTAAATCAAAAATTGCACCAGGCGGAGAGCATGATCAAAAACTTGGTCAAATCGCATCATTATAGCTATTAACTGTTATAATCATAAGTATTAATGGCGGTATATAAAGTTCCTCAGGATGTCGAGGCCGATGATAAACTTATCGGTCCGTTTAGCTTTCGCCAGTTTATCTACTTAATCATAGTCGTCCTGGCAATCATGCTAGCCTGGGGCTTGTCACAATTATTCATACCGCTAGCTATCATACCGCTACCGATAATCATATTCTTTGGCGCTATCGCCCTGCCTTTGCGAAAAGACCAACCGATGGAGATTTATATGGCCGCCATAGTCTCATTCTATCTGAAGCCACGCCAACGCCGCTGGGACGCCGACGGCATCGAATCATTAATCGAGATTACCGCACCAAAAACCGTTGAAGTAAAACGCACTAAGGATTTGTCTCAATCCGAGGCCCAACGTCGCTTTAGCTATCTAGCACAAATCGTCGACACTCAAGGTTGGGCGGTGCGTGGAGTTGATGCACCGGCCAATACCCCGATGAATAACGACTTCTTTTATGAAGCCCAACAAACCGAGGATATCCTAGATGAGAACAACTCGATGTCCCAGGCATTAACTAGCCGACTAGATGAAAGTGACGCCAAGAGACGCCAAGAAATTAGTGATATTATGCAGCACAAGGTCGTCCCACCATCACGACCCGTCGTAACACCAACTAGGTCTGCCCCAGTGGCCGAGCGCTCAGCTCCGGCACCAGCACCAATTGACGAAGCTAACCTAGAGTTTAATCCTTATCCCGACATCAACCAGACGGTTATCCAGCCTCTCAGTGAAAAGAAAAAGTCAGTCAAATCCAAACCGGTTGAACCTATCGAAAAACCCCTACCAGCTGCTATAATAAACCTAGCAAATAATGCGGATTTGTCGATTGAGACTATTGCTCATGAGGCAAATCGGATTCACGAAAAAGAAGACGAAAAGGAAGTGATAATATCACTTCGATAATATGAGTAAGTGGAGTGGGGAATAACACAATATGCCGCCTAATAATCCAGTGATAAACCAGCCGCCGACAGCTCCGGTTGGAGCTGGTCCTGTGCCACCCGCCATGCCCTCACCACCGCCAATAGGCTCCGGTCCACAACCAGCGACGGCCCCACCGAAGCCAAAAAACCCCAACTCGACCCAGAATACATTATTACTATCCGAGGTGCGTGACAATATGGTTATTATGGCCGACGGCTCTTTCCGAGCGGTTGTAGCCTGCAAATCAATCAACTTCGACCTTATGAGCAGTAAAGAGCGCGAAGGCGTGGAATATAGCTACCAGAATTTCCTTAACTCACTTAATTTCCCAGTGCAAATATTGATTAGGTCGCAACGCGTCGACATTGGTCCATATATCGACCGCCTAGTTAAAATACGCCGTCAGCAGGATAATATGCTACTAAATGTTTTAATGGACGACTATATTAATTTTATTGATGTTTTATCGCAAGAGGCTAATATCATGGACAAGTCGTTCTTTATCGCTATTCCTTACTTCCCGCAAGGCGATATGGCCAATTTACTAGAACAGAGTAAAGGCTTTTTCGGCAAGCTTTTCGCCAAGCCTGAGAATGTCATTACAAAAATTGATACTGCAGCCTATGAAAAGGCTAAAACTGAAATCAAAAACCGCGTCGACGCCGTCATGGGTGGCCTATTTCAGATTGGTATTCAAAGTGTCCAACTTGGCACCAAGGAATTGGGTGAACTTTACTATAACTTCTACAATCCTGATACGGCTGTGCTCGAGCCACTAGCTGACTTTGAAGAAGTTACGTCTACTTACGTCAAAAAAGCGCCTGATGATAACTCAGCAGCACCCGTGGGGGGACAATTGTAATGGCCGCTAAAAAACCCAATGTCAATGACGTTGCCGCTCAGCAACTAGCGCGTGAACAAAACGAGGTCGAACAAGCCTTTATGAAAGGCATTACAACGCTTCGCGACCTGATTGCGCCGAGTAGCCTAGAAATTCACTCATCACACTTCCGTCTAGGCACAAAATATGGCCGCACTTTATATGTTTATGGCTACCCGCGCCAGATTTACACTGGCTGGCTTAGTTCGCTTATTAATATCGATGAAGTATTGGACGTTAGTATGTTCATTTATCCGGTTGATAGCCAAGTTGTCATGAATAACTTGCGCAAAAAAGTTACTCAACTAGAGGCGTCGCAATCGATCAATAACGAAAAGGGAAGGGTACGCGATCCAGGACTAGAGGCCGCCATCAGTGATGCCGAGGAACTGCGTGATCAGTTACAGGTCGGCGCCGAACGCTTCTTCCGGTACGGTCTATACGTCACATTATATGCCGACAGTCTGGACGAACTCGCGTTTGTGCAACATAAAATTGAGACTTTGTTCGGTCAGCAAATGGTATTCAGTAAAGTTGCTAGTAGCCAACAAGAGCAGGGCCTGAATAGCACGATTCCACAAATGGCAGACCAACTGCAGATTCGTCGTAACATGAACACTGGCGCCATCAGTACTAGTTTTCCATTCACTAGCGCCGACCTGACTCAGGAGGATGGTATTTTATACGGCATTAACATGCATAATAACGGTCTAGTTATTTTTGACCGCTACAGTTTGGAAAACGCCAATATGGTGGTATTCGCCAAAGCTGGTGCCGGTAAATCATTCACCGTTAAATTAGAGGCTTTGCGCAGTATGATGACTGGGGCAGAAATACTAATTATCGACCCAGAAAATGAATATCAGAAATTATGCGATGCTGTTGGAGGCAGTTACGTTCGTCTCAGCCTAAACTCTAATACCCGAATCAATCCTTTTGACTTGCCGCACGTCATTGATACCGACGAAGCAGATAACGCTTTGCGCGCCAATTTGATCACATTGCACGGTTTGCTACGCCTAATGCTTGGTTCAACTACCCAGACAGCCTCCGGCGACCAGGTGGCAACCCTAACTCCGAGTGAAGAGGCCGACCTTGATCAAGCCTTGATCGATACCTATGCGCGCGTCGGTATTACCAGCGATCCTCTGACACATAACGCCACACCGCCAACCGTCAGCGACCTATATGATACCTTGTTGCATATGGGCGGCAGTGGACCGCAACTGGCGCAACGTTTACGCAAATATACGACCGGAACATTCGCTGGTATATTTAGTCAGCAGTCAAATGTTGATATTAATAACAC
Source organism: Candidatus Saccharimonadota bacterium (assembly GCA_036820845.1). Lineage (GTDB taxonomy): Bacteria > Patescibacteriota > Saccharimonadia > Saccharimonadales > Saccharimonadaceae > UBA1547. Next base: position 814 of record DAISKS010000007.1, on the reverse strand, counting down.
TATGGTAGTGTTCAATATCCGTGATCTCGAAGACGAATTACGACCAGTCGCTATGTACATTGTCCTAGGTCATATTTGGAACATCGTTCGCAGCGATAAGAAAAAGCGTATGTTAATTATTGACGAGGCTTGGCAGTTAATGAAATATGAGGACTCGGCTAGCTTTATATTCAGCCTGGCGAAGCGCGCTCGTAAGTATTACCTGGGACTGACAACTATCTCGCAGGATGTCGAGGACTTTATGGGTAGCAAAATGGGTCGGGCGGTGGTCGCCAACAGTTCTATGCATATATTCTTGAAACAATCGCCAAGTGCCGTCGACGTTCTAGCTGATGTCTTTAAGTTAACTGAAGAGGAAAAGAAGCGCCTAGCCAATTTCCCAATCGGACAAGGTTTATTCTTTGCCGGCCAAAGTCATGTTCACATCCAGATCGAGGCTAGCCCAACTGAAAAGCAGATTGCCAATACCAATCCCCGTATCGCTGAGCAACAGGCCGCAGCTATTCAACAAGTTGGCGGACAACCAAGTAGTTATATTGACCCAGGAGCTAATATATAATAGGTAAACAATAATGGCGCAATCAGACAAAAAATACAGCGACATTGAACCAGATATTAGGCCGGATTTCCTAGCTAGCACGGACAAGGGTGCCGAGGGGACTGACCCTTCGAAAAACCTCAATGATCGTGAGTCTAATCCGGAAAAAACCAGTAATGACTCGGTGCGCGAACAAGAATCCCAAGGCGGCTCCCGCGCATCCCAAGAGCCATGGGTAAATAAGGTAACTGGCAATAAAAAAGGATCCGGAAAAGG
>DAISKS010000006.1:0-17119 GCA_036820845.1 Candidatus Saccharimonadota bacterium | reverse complement strand
GCCCAGATAATGGATACGGCGCGGTATGTTAATCAAGAGCTAGCTCATCTATCACCAAGTGAACAGCAAGGAATCGTCACATGGATAAAAAACAATAGGCCGAATCGACCAAATAATGAATTGACGGGTGTCGCAAAGGGCAAGAACGTCATTATGATTCAAGTTGAGTCATTGGGTGGTTTTACTATCGACCAAACTATAAACAATAAAGAGATAACACCCAACCTTAATAAGCTGTCAAAAGAGTCATACTACTACCCCAATGACCGCTTTCTATACGGCGCAGGACATACATCAGATAGTGACTTTGTCGCTAATACTTCCTACTTCCCGCTAATGGACGCTGCCGTTTTTGTGCGTTATGGTAATACAGACTTCACTAGCCTGCCAAAGACCTTAATAGCTAACGGCTACAGCGCCTATGCCTACCATGGTTTTAACCGCAATTTCTGGAATCGTAGTGGCGCCTATTCATCACTGGGTTATCAGAAATTCTATGCGGCCGATAATTACCCTAAGGGTAAGCAAATAAATATGGGGTTGAATGACGGCGATTTTCTAGACAAGACAGCTGACTTCATTAAATCCCAGCCTAAGCCTAGTTTTAGTTACGTGGTTACACTGTCTTCTCACACTCCATTTGGTACCTATAGCGAGACTAAGGAACTAGGTGTTGATGTTAGTAAATATCCCGAACAGGTTGGTGGTTACCTGGAAAATATAAATTACGTTGATCGTATGTTGGGTAAATTCTTTGATAAGCTAAAAGCCAATGGTCTGTATGACGATTCATTGATTCTGCTTTACGGTGATCATACTCCCGTATTGCCAGCCTTCGAGGCCGGCACAATCAAGTACGACCCGGATGGAATTCAACAAAAAGAGGTGCCTTTGTTAGTTAAGTTACCTAATCAAACAGTAGGCAAGACTTATGCCAACACCGGCAACCACACCGACATTATGCCTACCGTCCTGGATCTAGTCGGTATCAAAAAAGTACCACTGATGTTCGGCCAAAGTCTATTTGTTAGCGATAATGGTATGAGAACCTGCCAAGACCAGTTAGTGTCATTTAAATCAACGGACTGTATCAACGTATTAAACCACGAAAAATACCTGTCTTCGCAGATTATTCGCTACAATCAATTCGATAATCTCAAAAAAGCCGGCATCAATTAGCCATAAAATAAATAATCGCGATAAAAATACCAACCACCACGACTATGACGAATAGCTCCAGTACGGTAAAACCGAGGTCTTTTCTGTTATTAATACTCTTCATAAACCCACAACCCTATCACTTCAAATAATACCATGAATAGATAGCGATGCATAAGCTTTTTTGTTATACTTAAGCCTTGAGGAAGCCTGCGGACTTATATGAGTGGAATAAGTGTCAAAACAAATAAATTATTGATAGTAGCCGCTCTATTGAGTGTGTTGACGTCTTCACTTTTTGCGTCCCTAGCTAACGCAACTACGCCATTATCACAAGGCTACACTTCTGATAAACAGCTAGCTATTGGTTCAATTGTAAGTATAGAGAATAATTATCAAGACAAGGTTATACCATCAGCACCATCTAACGCTGATAATATGCTGGGTGTAGTGGTTAATAACAATAATTCCGTATTGTCACTAACAAATGGAAAAGACAACCAGGTCCAAGTCGCTACATCCGGAACCATTCAAGTCCTGGTGTCAGATGTTAACGGTGACATTAAAAAAGGCGACCATATTGCAGCTTCACCGATCTTAGGTGTTGGCATGAAAGCTACTAGTAATAGCAGGGTTGTCGGCATCGCTCAACAAGGACTCGACGCTAACAACAGCAAGGATGAAACATATATTGATAAGGCTGGCAACAAGCAGACAGTGAAAATAGGTCAGATTTCAGTATTGGTTAATGTCGTCTATTTCTTTAAGGAACCGGATAAAACCATCGTACCAGCCGCAATTCAGAACCTAGCTAACTCACTGGCCGGTAGAACCGTCAGTACCCTTCCAATTATAATCAGTGCGGCAATTTTCGTAGTTACGATTGTAGTCGTAGCTAGTATCACCTTTTCAATGATTCGTAGCAGTATCATATCAGTCGGACGTAATCCAATGTCACAATCTGCTATTTATCGAGATTTGATACAATTATCAGTATTAATATTAGCAATCTTATCGGTGGGCGTAATATCAATTTATTTAGTATTAACGAGGATGTAATATGAATATTCCCAATATAGCCAATATTCCAACTATCTATCTGCAGATATTTGTATTGATTAACGTCTTCTTTATAGGTGTTCTTACATCCATAGCCGTCAGACACGCCCGCGCACATTTCAAAAACAAGAAAAATCCTGAACCTGAAAAACACCAAGTCGAATCAGCACACCAAAACCTGAATCTATCCCCGGCTATGAAAGATAAGTTACTCCAAGCTTCGCAGGCTCATTTTCAAATAGTCTTAAACCGCGCAGCCGGTGAGTTACAACGCGACCTCAAGGCTACTACTATTCAGCTCGATAAACAGTTAAACCGTATTGGCACTCAAATGATAACTGTTGAAATGAAACGTTATCAAACTAGCCTAGAAGAACTACGTAAAAAAACTGAAGCCGGCATCGGTGGTGCCCAACAGGAAGTCGCCGACCATCAAGCCGAAATACAGGCCAAACTGAATGAACGCCGCACTGAACTCGAGGCACAACTCACCGAAGAGATTGAAGCAAAGAAAGAGCAATTATCCAGACAAGTCGATACAAAGTTATCCGATGCTGTCGCCTCTTTCTTGGTTGAAACCATGGGCCATGAAGTTGACCTAGGTGCACAGACTAGCTATATCACCAAAATGCTAGACGAACACAAGGATGAAATTATCAAGGGAGTTAAGGGTGAAAATTAAACTACCCGATAGTATCATATCGCGACAAGACTTGGCGTCGGCTATTTTGGAGTTACAGGATTATTCTAAATGGTTATCTCACGAATCTATCAAGAAACAATTAGGTTCAAAAAAAGGTGGCGACAAGCCAGAAATCTCGGCTACTGTCGCAGAAATTATTAGAAGCACAGAAGCCGATAGTTCTAAAAAGATTACAGATATAGTCAACGCTTTGCAATCTATCCAAACTACATCGAGATCTATCAACTTTACCCTGGCCGCACCAGCACCACTCAGTCTAAAAGCCACTCTAGTTAAATGGTGTCGCGCTAATATATCGCCTGATATATTAGTATCATTTGATTTTAATTCCAATATCCTGGGTGGTGTTGTCGTTCGTTACGGTAGCCGCATATTCGACTGGTCTTTCCGCCGGCAGATACTAGCAGATAAGGTTAAGTTTTCTGAGGTCTTAAATAATGTTTGATAACCATACCTTCCAGAAATTAGTCGAAGCCGACAATCTGACCGGTGAGGTTGTGGCGTCGAATAGTTTCATTGTCGAAGTCAAAGGCTTAGAAGGCGTTAACCTGGGTGCGATGGTCTTATTTCAGGATGGTCAGCGTGGTATGGTGCGTGAAACCTACGGCGATAAAGTTATCTTGTTTAATATTGACTCAGAGCGAATTGCACTTGGCACACTAGCCGTCGTTGAAAACGATGTCCTCAGTGTGCCGGTCGGTAAAAACCTGATTGGACGCGTCCTGTCACCGACCGGTAAACCTTTGGATGGCAAGGGTTCGCTGCGCACTTCGACTACATCGGGTATATTCAATCCTGCTCCGGGTATTATGGCCAGGAGTATGCTGAATGAACAATTAGCCAGTGGTGTTAGTGCGGTTGATAGCTTCTTCCCAGTTGTACTCGGGCAACGTATCGCTATTTTGGGAGATAGTAAGTCCGGTAAAAGTACTTTCCTAAGCCAGCTAAGCGCCAACCAACAGGGTACTGATAGAATCGTAGTTTACGTCCTAATCGGCAAACGCAAGGTTGACATTGAGCATCTATTATCAGGTTTGCGCGAGTCTGGCGCAATGGACCACACGATTGTTGTTCTAGCCGACATATTCGAATCATTGACCCAGTCATACATCGCGCCATATGCCGCCTGTGCCATGGCTGAGTACTTATGGCATGCTGGCGAAGATGTAATTATTATTTATGACGACCTAAGTAGCCATGCGGAAGCATATCGCCAACTGTCACTTTTACAGGAAGTTGATCCAGGCCGCGATTCGTATCCAGGTGACACCTTCTACGCTCACTCCAGTTTACTAGAGCGAGCCGGTAAGCTACTTGATAGCGGTAAAACACTAACTTCCCTGCCGGTTGTCTTGACTCCGAATGACGATATTACCGCCTACCTATCGACTAGTATTATGTCTATTACCGACGGTCAGATTATCTTTGACCTTGGCGTTTTCCGCAAGGGCATACGCCCGGCCGTTAACGCTGGTTTGTCTGTTTCGCGCGTTGGTGGTCAAGCTCAAACTGTTCGTCAGAAGAAATTATCGGCTAGTTTATTCAAAACCCTAGCCAACTACCACCAAGCCGAGGAGTTCGCCCACTTCAGTTCACAGTTGTCAAAAGAAACCGCCGCCGACCTTTTACTTGGTCAACAGATTTATGCCGCCCTGCAACAACCACCCGAAGAGCTACACTCACTTACCGAACAACAGCTAATCCTAGAAACTATTTTGCTCAGCAAGGGCGAAGTCGAGATTGACGTTGCCGGCTTAAAGGATTCGGTCCGCCAGATTGCTTCTAAGGTCAAGGATGACAAGGATTTTGACCAACATGAGATCGAGCTACTTAAAAAACATCGTATGCATCACTCTTCTGAAAAGAAAGAGGAAGTCGAGGAAGTGGACGAGTCGGAGGCTGCTAATTCAGAGCCTGAGGCATCACCGCCACCCGAGGAGGACAAGAAGTGAGACGACCTAGTGCAATTGAAAAAGAAGCCGGACAGATAGAAACCGTCAAAAACTTGACCAGTATTTTCGAGAGTCTAGCCAGTACCCAGGTTGCTAAAGTCAAAAACAAGGTTTCTCTATCAGAACAGTTTTTTGAACTTCTATGGAAACGTTATAGCTCGATTCGTGTCGATCCTAAAAAACGTATCACTACCAGGGGTCTGAGTGACGATAACGGACGCAAGGTGTTTATTATTATCTCGGCCGAAGCTGGCCTAAGCGGCGATATCGACCAACATTTAATCGAAACCATGTTAAAAGACTATGACAAAGCCACGACTGATATTATCGTGCTCGGTTCGCATGGCGCTAGCCAGTTAGCGCAGCGCAATATACCTTTTGTGCGATTCTTCCAAGTACCAGAGTCTGACAAATATATTGATGTTAGTCCGGTAATTGATGCAATTATGCCCTACTCCCAGGCAATTGTTTATTACGAGGAGTACGTCTCGCTTGGCGTCCAAGAAATCCGTTCAATCGATCTAATATCTAGTATGCAATCAATGAGCGAAGATGTTGAAGAAGACGTAATTACAGCACAAAATACCATTTTTGAACCTTCGATTGATGAAATTGCCGAACAGATGGAAATGACAATGATGACCCTGGCGTTGAGTCAAACCATTCTAGAATCCAGTCTTGCGCAAGCAGCCAGCCGTTTTAATGCCATGGCTGTAGCTAAAAAACGAGCCGATGAGTTGCTAGGAGATTACCGCCTAGAATTTCACCGTGCCAAACGCGCCGATAGTGATCGTCGCATGCGTGAAGTTATGATTAGTCTAAAGAAAAAGCGAATGCGCGCGGGGATAGTGAGATGAAAACTGAAATAAAAATCAAAGGCGCTCAAGCTGGTGTAATAAAGTCACTACGTGGCCTAATGGCTGAAATCCAAGTTACTGGCGAGAAACCTGATATTAAGGAACTACTCATCGTCGAGGATCATCCCGAAGTCTTCCTGGAGGTAAATTTCTTCCGAGCGGACACTGCCGTTTGTATCAACCTGACCAATAATCAAGTGTTACGGTGCGGTCAGAAAGTCTATCGTAGTCATGAAAAAGTTTCGGTGCCTGTCGGACCAAAGACTTTGGGTCGCGTCTTTAACGCCATAGGTGAGCCACTCGATAATGGTGTCGAAATAAAAGAAAATCGTCGCAGCATTACCGAACCATCTGGTACAACTAGCTACCGTAGTAGTAAGAGTCTAGAAATGCTCGTCACTGGCATCAAGGTTATCGATTTCTTGACCCCATTCGTTAAAGGACGCAAGATTGGCATTCTAGGTGGTGCCGGTGTCGGAAAAACCGTCCTAACAATGGAAATGATTCATAATATTACCCGTGCCGGCGACAAGAGTCTTTCAATTTACTGTGGTGTTGGTGAGCGCATTCGTGAAGGAAATGAACTTTACGAAACCCTTAAAGAGACTGAAGTTTTAAAGAATACAGTCATGTTCTTTGGACAGATGGACTCGACCCCGGCGATTCGCTCTATGGTGGGTCCCGCTGCTGCCACCGCTGCTGAATACTTCCGTGACGAGGAAGGTAAAGATATCTTGTTTTTCGTAGATAATATCTACCGTCACATCCAGGCCTTGACCGAATTATCCAGTAACCTCGGATTAACTCCATCAGAAGGTGGTTACTCGCCCCTTGTATTTTCAGAATTAAGACGCTTACAAGATAGGTTGAGCTCAACCGAGCAAGGCACTATCACTTCCGTTCAAGCCGTCTATATACCAGCCGACGACTTGTCCGACCCAGCAGTGCAAGCAATTTCGCAGCAGCTAGATTCGGTTCTGGTATTATCACGTTCCGTTGCCGAGATGGGCATTAGGCCAGCCGTAGATCTGTTAAAAACCACCTCTGCCCTATTAACGCCACAAATCGTCGGCGAGCGTCACTATCAATTAGCTGGACGCGTCCAAGCTATTATGCAAAAGTATGAATCGTTAAGGAATATCATCGCAATTATCGGTGAAAACGAGTTGTCACCGGCAGATAGAAACGATTACCAAAACGCTAAAAAATTGATTACCTTCTTTTCTCAAGATTTCTCTGTGGCCGAGCGATTTAATGGTCGTCCAGGTGAGTTCTATACGGTCGAACAAACCCTAGACGGTATCGAAGATATTATCGGCAAAGAAGGTCACGCAGTTAAGAAAACTAAGTCTAAAAAGGAACCAGCTCAAACAGACCAGCAAGAGTCTGGCGATAAACAGTGAAACAATCGCCAGATCTAAACGATTTAAACGTCGTCGCCCGAGCACCTTTTAATGTTTACTATGAGGGTACCGCCAAAGCCGTCACTGCTACTAATAAAGTTGGCGAGTTTGATATCTTACCGGGACATGCTGACTTTTTCTCTGTTCTTAGCCCGGGCGAAGTTGTCATTGATACTAATTCACAACCAGTTGTCTTTAATATCACCAATGGCATCATAACCGTGCGTGATAATGAAGTGTTGATGTTCGTTAATATGTAATTACTGAACGACTACGTAATCAAATGCGTGTCCGCCTGAAGAGATTGAACCGACACCGATACTGAAACCGGTCGAAGTACGATTAATATAAAAGTCCGACACACCCGAACCAACTGGCGTAATAATAACGTGAGGTGTTGAGCCATACTTACTAGTAAAGGTGATGTTAGCCACTATGCCACTGCGGCTACCAACGCCAATGTTGACCGCCACTGTACCTGACATATCATTACCACTAATTGACACTGTATCAGTACCAGCCAAAGCACCGCCCTTCGAACAAGATGGCGCCGAACCGATAGTACCAATTCTGCTAACTGATAGTGTATTGGTCTGGAAGTTACGGATTGACAGCGTACCACCGACCGACAGACTACCAGCTACATTCATATTATTATTAACCGTAAATAATTGGCTAACTATAACCGGTCCCTGTAAGCGACTGGTGCCAACTACACTTAGATCTTTACGAAGATTTAAACTTGATAAAGTACCATCACCATTAACATTCAATTTTTCTAGTGAAGTCTCGCCTGCTTCGAGTTTATTGAATTTAGCACTAGTGCCAATTAATTGACTATTCAGCTTGAACTGACCACCAACGCTTAGGTCGCCCCCTATAGTAACTTTGCCGTTGAAACTGGAATCGGGGCCCACTGTCAATTGAGTGTCGGCGCTACCAATCGTATCGTGACTAACACCAAGCGTATTCAATACCGCTGGGCTGATGGTAACTTCGCTACGATTGACGGTTTTATCCTTATTTTGGTTAGTTTGCATTAGAAAGGTAATCACGCCGACATTAATAACCAGTATAGCTATTACAACTGCAACACCGATAAAGGTAGCCTTATGGCTAGGGCGATAGACAGCGCCGCGCGCACTGGCAGGAGTGTGCGGTTTCTTGTCATTTTTGCCATTTCTTTCCTGCACCTCGGATGCGGTAGCCTTCTCGTCAGACTGAGCATGTAAAACTTCCGGTGCCGGATGTCCTAGTGAAGTCCTATTACTATTATCTGATTTATCGCTCATTTTTTATATTATCTAAATCTTGTATAAGTATAACGCTTAACCTTAGAATGTTCAAATAATTGCAAAAATAGACTGATTAATCGACAATAGAGTTATGTTAGTGAGGTCAAATGGCAACAGAGGTTATGGTAAATTATTGCTGCCAGTATTATTGATACTTGCCACTATGTTTATATGTGGCCAAGTCTCTGCTGTGGACATGAGTAGTAATGGCTACAAGATAGGTGAATCTGTTGTTGGCACCAGTGACTTGAACCAATCTAGCTCTGCTAGCTACCAGGGCACTACAGCTGCTGGCGCCTTAGCCATTGGTAACTCATCATCGGCCGGCTATCAAGTCGAAGCTGGTACTAAAACAACACCTGATCCGACACTATCATTTAGTATTAGTGGTGCTGGTGTTAATTTTGGTGATTTCACGCCTACTAGCGCGACGACGGCAACAGCGACTTTTTCAGTAATTAATTACACGAGCTATGGTTATGTGGTGCAGATTTTCGGTAGTCCACCAAGTTACGGTAGCCATACAATCTCACCAATGTCTACCAGAGGACCGTCAGTTAGTGGTTCTGAACAATTTGGTATCAACCTAGTCGCCAACACCTTGCCGGTCACTCTCGGAGCCAACCCAAATAATGGGCAGTTCGGCTTTGGTAGCGCAGCCGCCAACTACTCAGCATCCAATCAGTATCGTTTCGTTAACGGCGACACTATAGCTATTGCCCCTAAAAGTTCCGGCAAGACTATATATACCATGAGTTATATTATTAACGTCGGCAGTCTGACACCAGGTGGACAATATAACGGCAACCAAACATTGGTAATAACTGGAACATATTAGTTATCCACAGTTAACATATATAACGTTCTAAATATTGTTGACATATTGATTACGCTAATGCTACCATTGCAACAGTAGTCTAACTAAAAAATAAACAGGTTAAAAAAATGAAAATCCACCGCAAAAAACTCATAAGTGTCCTCAGCCTATTCGGCATAGTTGCCGCATTGGTATTACAAACCTTCTTACCTATCATGGCCTATGCGTCCCAGATTACCGCTCGCAGCCTAACCCTGCAGGCAGGTGGTACTGACGGTGGTTCAAAACCTGGTGGTGTAGTTAGACATTACTACCAGTTCACATTACCTGGTGGTAGCGACGTTGGATCAATCAAATTTGAATACTGTATGCTACCAGCCGGCGCCTGTGTAATGCCGACCGGTTTAGTGACTACATCTGCCACACTAACTAATGAAACTGGTGCCACGGGATTCTCAATGGTTAATACAACCAATGGCGCGCCGTACCTAACTAGAACAGCTGCTGCGGTTGCTTCTAATACCCCTGTTACATACCAACTTTCCAATGTGACCAACCCAACTACAACTAACTTAACTTTCTTTGTTCGAATATCGACCTACGAACTAACCGACGCTACAGGTACTGCCACGGACACCGGTACAGTAGCCGCTGCCACTGCCACTCAAATTCTTATTGATGGTACCATGCCCGAGTCGCTAGTCTTTTGCACCGGCGCTACAATCGGCTTAACTGGTGGTGTGCCTGACTGTGCAACCGCCTCGGCTGGCGCAATCTCATTTAACCAACTATTCTCGCCTACTGATACTGCTACTACTACATCACAAATGGCAGCCTCGACCAACGCTGGCGCTGGTTACGCAATTAGCGTGAATGGTCCGACGCTGACATCAGGTGCCAACACTATATCTGGAATGAGTCCATCTGGTATCGGTATCCGTGGCATTAGTCAGTTCGGCCTTAACCTAAAAGCCAATACGATTCTAACATCTACGGTACCTGTCGGTATCGAGGTAGCTCCAGCTGGCGGTGCACTCGGTGGTACCTTCAAGGGACAATCAGTTGGTGGCTACAGTACCGTTGATCAGTTTAAGTTCTTGTCTGGTGATACCGTAGCTGATAGCGCGTTCGGAGGAGCTGGTGGTTCCGATGCCCAAATCTTCACCGCATCATATATCGTGAACGTACCTGGTAGCCAACCTGCTGGTACTTACACCACAACTCTTACCTATATCTGTACTCCAAGCTTCTAGAAATATACTTATACACAATCTTAGTTTAGTCCGTTGACTATAAATTGACGCTTATGTTACAATCCTCTTAATGAGAGTGAGGGGATTAATGAGTATTAATGATCGGACCTTAAGGATTACAACCTGTTTCTTAATTGTTGCAGCCACTATACTGTTACCCATCCTTGACGCTCAAACAGCATCAGCCGCTCAAATATCGGCACGTAGCCTAACCCTCGAGGCCGGCGCTACTGATGGTGGCTCAAAGCCAGGCGGACTTGTTAAGCACTTCTATCAATTTACGATCCCAACAACTGCAGATGTCGGTTCAATTAAGTTCTTATACTGCACAACTGCGGGTAGTACCTGCACCACCCCTACAGGACTTGTTACTACATCCGCCACTCTAGATGACCAAAGTGGCGCTACTGGATTTACGGTTGACAACACTATTAACGGCGCCCCTTACATAACACGCACGGCAGCTAGCATAGCCTCTAGCACACCAGTAACTTATCGATTTGGTAACGTTACCAACCCTACGAACACCAACGAAGCATTCTATGTACGAATTACCACCTATCTTTCAACGGATACTACCGGTGGCTCAACTGACTACGGAGTTGTTGCAGCTAGCACATCCACCCAGATTACGCTAAGTGGAACCATGCCTGAATCGCTAATATTCTGTACTGGTGCAACTATTAGCACGACTGGTGGTATACCTGACTGTTCAACGGCTACCGCTGGAACTGTTTCGTTTAATCAATTATTCTCGCCTACCGATACTGCAACCGCCACATCAAAAATGGCGGCATCCACAAATGCCGGTGCGGGTTATGCCATAAGCGTTAACGGTCCGACATTAACTTCAGGATCTAACACAATCTCTGCAATGGGCGTAGCAGGTGTTGGTCTACGTGGTATTAGTCAATTTGGAATGAACCTAAAGGCTAATACGGCAGCTACATCAACAGTACCAATTGGTACTGAAGTAACCCCAGCTGCTGGAGCAGGCGGTGGCACCTTTAAGGGACAGGCTGTTGGTGGTTATAGTACAGTTGATCAATTTAAGTTCTTGTCTGGTGACACAGTGGCGGATAGTGCCTTTGGTGGTGCCAACGGCTCAGACGCTCAGATATTTACCACTTCGTATATCGTCAATGTGTCAGGTAGCCAAGCAGCCGGTACTTATACCTCTACACTGACTTATATCTGTACGCCTACCTTCTAGTTTATGAAAAAGATAGTTCAGAAATCAATAATACTATCACTGATTATTAGCCTTTTCATGGCGTATCTAATGCCGCTTTCGGCGTTAGCGCAGTCGACCAACGACACTGGTCAAGCGCTAGAAATAGCTCCACCACTATTAGAATTGTCAGCCAACCCTGGTGCCACGATAAATACGCAAATTAGTATACGCAACATCGCCAAAGGTAAATTATTAGTAAATGGCAAAGTTAACGATTTTGAGGCCAATGGTGAAGACGGCAACCCTAAGGTTATCTTGGATGAGAACGAAACTAATCCGTATTCGATCAAAAGCTGGGTAGGTAGCCTGTCTGAATTGACTTTGGCGCCAAAACAAATTAACAACTTGAAAGTAGTTATTCGTATACCTAGTAATGCAGCACCCGGCGGTTATTATGGTGTTATCCGCTTTACCGCCCTACCACCCGAACTAAAAGGCACTGGCGTTTCATTATCAGCCAGTATAGGCGTACTGGTGCTCCTCAGAGTTAACGGCGCCGTCAAAGAAGGTATGGGCGTTAAGGAGTTCTCGGTCAACAAATTCGGTCAGGCTGGAACTTTCTTTGAAACTGCTCCGCTCAACTTTGTTGAGAGGTTAGAAAATACCGGAAATATCCACGAACAACCAACCGGCAAAATAACTATCACTGATATGTTTGGGCGAAAAGTAGCCAACGTCAACGTTAATATGCCGCCACGCAATGTATTACCGCATAGCACGCGCAAATTTACTCAACCACTCGATAGTTCTGTTATCGGTAACCGTATTCTATTTGGTAGGTATACCGCCAAATTATCAGTTGTCTATGGCGATAATAAACAGACTTTGACCAAAACAATTTCTTTCTGGGTTATACCATACCGCTTAATTGGTCTGATTGTCCTGCTGATAGTCACCATTGGTGCTGGCCTGTATTATCTGATTCGACGCTATAACCGCTATATTATCAGTCGCGCTGAAAAATCACGTCGACGACGTTAGATAGCGATTTTACAGAGATAAGTTATGTTATAATTAGCTTATGTTTCATTGGCTGAAATTATGTCATTACCGCCACAGCGGTCGCTTACGTCCCCACGAGCACACTTCATATTTATCGCTCGGTTTAATGTTACTAGCGACAGGTGTGGCTCTGTCCGGTTATACAGCTACTGCAGCTGATCATCCAGCGCCCGTAGCTAGCTCGGTTAGCTTGACGGGCTCTATGCCCAGCAAGCCACCGACCGTAGCTGCCACCATAAAGGCGCCAGCTAACGACCAACGTTTTAGTAGTACGCCGATTACAGTATCCGGTACTTGTCCGATCGATACAGTGGTAGAAGTATTTAAAGAGAATATATTCGCCGGCTCGACACCCTGCGAAACAAGCGGTACGTATTCATTGGAAACCGACTTGCTGTACGGTAAAAATGACTTGGTTGCTAGGGTCTATGACGCTCTAAATCAAGCTGGGCCCGACTCAAATATAGTTACAGTCCACTACGACGTTTTGCCGGCCCAGAGTAGTGGTTTGTCACCGCTTAACTTTGGCGGCTCACAGTTAATACTAAATACTAACGCAGTCTATCGAGGTACTTTCCCAGGCCAAGAGTTGAACGTACCTATCGATATGATTGGTGGACGACCACCGTTCGCATTAAATGTTCAATGGGGCGACTCAACAAATAAAGTCGTACCTAGAAACGATAATCAAACTTTCCGTATCGGACACACCTATTCGAAACCTGGTGTCTATCAGATCAGCCTGCAAGCCACCGACGCCGACGGACGAGTTGCTTTTCTAACATTCGCCGCTATTGTTAACGGACAGACTACAGCGACAGGCTCAACTGGTGGTATGTCCAGCACTGACGTTAATCGATTACTTGTATTATGGCCGGTCTATGTAGCAGCCGTTGCTATCGTCGGCAGCTTCATGCTGGGTGAGGTGCGCGAAAAACGTATGTTGCGGTCGCGTGGTCTACTGATTAATCCGTAGTATAAAATCGTCTAATTACCCCTTATATTAGCCTTGTAAAACCAGGTCGAAACGGCTATTATTGATATAGATAAATGTGGGGTTAGACGACCAAAGTAACTTGCGATGATTACAGGGGTGTTAAATAAGTTACAGACCATACTGCGAAGCTTGTCCTTTGCAATTATTGCAATTGTCGCGCTAACTTTAATAGCAACTCCCATAAAAACCAGCGCTGTAAGTGGTATTAATCAGCGTCTTAACTTCCAAGGACGCCTATTGAACGCTCAGGGTGCCGTAGTTGACGATGGCTATTACAATATTCAATTCAAAATCTACCAAGACGGTGATGGCCAGACTGCCGGCAACCCCTCCGGTACGTTAAAATGGACCGAGAGCTACCTAAACGCCAACACGCAAGGCGTTATGGTAAAAAACGGCTACCTATCAGTAGATCTAGGTGGTATTACACCGTTTGGTTCAAATATTGATTGGAATCAAGATACTTTATGGTTGTCTATTAATATAGCCAACACAAATGTCAGTTGTACGCCATTTGCCTCATGTAGCCCAGATGGTGAAATGACACCTATGAAACGCCTGACTTCGACTCCGTATGCGCTGAACTCTGGGTTATTAGGTGGTTTGTCTAGTGCCCAATTTCTACAAATAGCCCAGGGTGTGCAGACCGATGCCTCGACTAATACTAGCAGTATCTTTATCAACAAGACTGGTAGTGGTGGCAACTTCCTCCAACTTCAATCAGGTGCAGCAGACGTCTTTTCGATTAACAACTCCGGCAATCTGTTATTTGGCGCTGGTAGCGATCACACTATCAGTGTTACCACATCTAGTGCTGGAGTAGCTGGTAAACAACTGGCGGTTTCAGCCGGAACCGGCGGCAGTGGCTCAGGTAGCAATGGTGGTGATCTTTTATTACAAGGTGGCGCCGCTGGCGGTGTTAATGCAAATGGCGGTAATGTCACTATCACTGGCGGAAACGGCACAGGCACTGGCTTGGTTGGTCTAGTCAACCTTGGTGCTGCAGCCTATATTGCTAACACCGATACAACTTGCGCCGTCAACTGTAATATTACTCAAAATCTAGTCGATAGCTCTGGCACCGTCCTAATTAGTGCTTCGACAGCTGATATAAAAATAACCCTGCCACCACCTACTAATGCTGCTACGGCAGGAAGAATTCTGTATATTACCAGTGATAATAACAGCCAAGATTTCACTTTAACAACTAACAGTGGTGGTAATGCTATTAATGTAGCTATGCGTAAAAATACCACCGCCACCATGATCTGGAACGGCACCAACTGGACAGCTGGTGGCGCCAGTAACGCTACTACATTGCAAGCTGCCTATGATAACGCCTCTAACCCATCGACCACACCTGAAATCAAACTTGACACTACTCGTGGAACAATTGATATCCAAGACGCTAATGTAACAATCGGCAGCGACATCCTAGACATCCGCGGCAGTAATAGTGGCGGACTAGGAACAGTCTTATTCGGTGTTAGCAACAACGGTCGGGTCACGATTCAGAACACCAGCGACCAATCGTCATCATTCCGAGTCCTCAATTCGAGTGGCGACTACTTGTTTAACATCAACAGTAGCAACAACTACGTCATTAGCAACACCATATCTGCTCCGGGTAATATGATTGCCAATCCTAACTTCGAAGCCGGTGGAGTTATCACAGGCGGCGAAGAAGGCTGGTTTGGTTCGTCACAAGCGGAAATATCAAATGCTAGTCCACTTAATGGTAACTACAGTCTAAAAATTACCCCTAACGCCAGCAATATTGATGTATTCCCAGGTAGTTACTACGAGGTAAAACCTGGTGACGATATCTATTTTGAGGGCTATGTCAAAAACACAGCCGGCGCCAACGGTGATGCTGGTATCCAAATAACATGGTATGACAAAGACAAGGCAGTGCTCAGCTATAGCACTAATTATAGTGGTCTACCTGGTACTAGTTACGTCCTACGCAAAATAAATGCTACCGTACCAGCTAATGCGGGCTATGCCCGAGTATCAGCGACTGTCAGGTCTTCGTCTAGTACAGGTCTTTTCTACTTCGATGACTTTTATATGAAACGTAGTTCAGAAACTGGCAGTTACACCTTCCGAAATAGCGAAAACACCAGCACGGCTTTTAGAATCCAGTCGGCCGGCTCGGCTCAAACTCTTCTAACAGCTAATACGTCTGATAATTTGATGAAGGTCGGTGATGACACCGGTAGCGACACGAGTACTACTTTATTAGTCCTAGACGGTGCGGCTGCAGACCCAACCACCAACCTGTCACTGAAAAACGGCGGACTATTTTATCGTTCTGACACCAATAGTATTAAAGCCGTTATTGGTGGTGCGGTGGTTGACGTCTGTACAACTGCGGTTACATGTACCGGCTACTCCGCCTCTGCCAGCTCTACTGTCCAACTTCAAGGTAGCACACCAGGTACCGCTCAGACTGGTAACTTTAACATTACGGGCACCGGTATTTTAACGCAACTACAAACTCAAGACGTCAGTGTCGCATCTACTAACTCAAGTAACTTAGTCGTCAGAAGTGGTAATGCCAACGGCTCTAGCAGTAACTCGGGTAATCTAGTATTGGACGTTGGTACGGCGACTGGTACGCTCGGTTCAATCTCAATCGGACATACTGGAGTAGCGACTAACATGGGAGGGAATCTGAATATCCAAGGTAGTGACTCGCTAGCTCTTGGTACTGGCGGTTCGGCTACCGGTTCAATTTTGTTTAGAACCTCGGCCGGCAATAATACCGTCAAAGTTATTGCTAACGGTGCTAACCCAACTAGTTCATGGAATCTAACTCTACCTCAAAATCCAGGTAGTGCCGGCGACTGTCTAAAAGATTCTAGCGGTACAGGCTCCCTGTCATTCAGTAACTGTGCCGCCGGTCTGACCGTTAACCTACAAGACGCCTATAATAACTCAACCAGCCCAGCAACAGTTACCTTGGCCGACACCAAGGACCTGCGTTTTATAGCCCAAGATACTACGACGGATCCAAATATCCTATTTAACCTGCAGTGTACAACTAGCTGTGGCAGCAATGGCCGCTTTGCTATCCAAAACTCTGGTAGCGACATATTTACCGTCAATGCTAACGGTGGTGGCATATTCCTCAACAGTTACACTCAGATTGGTTCTAGTACGACAGACGCCACTCAGGTCAACTTCCAGCTCGATAGCTATAACGGCTCGAGTGATTCTGGCACTTGTTCCACTACCGTTAACCAGGGTGTGATGTATTACAACACCAATATGGGAAGTATTCGCGGTTGTATTAATGGTAGCTGGAGCGATATCTCTAACCCTGACACATTAGGTCTGATGACTTTCGGTATTGTGCCATCAACCGGCACACAACCATATGACCT
>DAISKS010000005.1:0-18515 GCA_036820845.1 Candidatus Saccharimonadota bacterium | reverse complement strand
AGGAAACCTGAACCAAATGCATCACCAGCACCGGTACGGTCGATTACTTTCACGTCCTCGTACATACCAGCTCTAACGACAGTTTTACCATCGCTCGCTATTAGGCCATTAGGGCCGTCACTTATTATTGCGACTGGGACATGCCTGAGTAACCTGACTATCAACTCGTCGAGGATTTCTCCTTCGACGATTTGTTGCGCCTCTTCCTTGTTAACTGATAAGACATCGACGTCATCCAACAAGGCCTTAAGCTTTTGAGTATGCACCAATTCATCTTTGCCAGGATTATAGAATACTTTAATTCCCAGATGCTTGGCTTGTTTGAATATATGGTCTAGGATTTCCATATTACCAGCCATACTTGATACGTAAATCCAATCAGTCTCTACTTCTGATAAGTCGAAGTTTTTAATTTCATAGTGAGTCGAAGCACCGCGATACGTTAGAAAAGAACGCTCACCATTAGATGCCAGTAAGACTACCGAGTACCCAGTGCATAGTTTTTCGGAATAGCTAATGTGTCTAGTGTCTACACCTTCCCTGTCTAGGTCATCCAAGACTGCTAGCCCGGCCGGATCATGGCCTATAGTGCCCATAAACTGCGCTTCTAGGCCCTGGCGGGCAAAAGTTACCGATGCGTTAGTCGCGCCACCGCCAGTACTAAAATCAATCTTATTAACATCATTTTTAGAACCTAGTTCTATTTTTAGAAATAACTCATCGGCCGTTTTATCAGAAACCGGCTTTAACTCAGCAGAATGCGACAGGAATACATCCTGAACAGCCGCACCAATCGACAAAATCTTTACCACTAAATAATCACTGCCTTACCCGCACTACCAAATGCGTTTATCTTTTCCTCAACAACAGCTTGAACTGCGCTGTAAACTTCGGGCATTAGTTTAACAACGGCATACTCATCCGGATTTTCGTGCAACACTTTTTCGAGTGTAGTTCTAAACGCAAACCGCAGATCACTGTTGATATTAATTTTACTAACACCAATCCTAGCCGCTTCCTCAAAGTAATGCAACGGGGTATCGCTACCACCATGTAAACTTAGGTAGGTCTTTTCACTAACAGCATTACGAATACTTTGCAACAATTCGATATCTAATATTTTTGGAACTGGATATTTCCCATGCAGGTTGCCAATCGCTACAGCATAGGTGTCGATACCAGTAGCGCCAACAAATGAAGTTACCTCGTCTGGTTTAGAGAAAGTTTTTTTAATCTCTTCGTAGTCAATCTCTTCTTTAAATACATCAGACGAACCACCAAAGTAATGTGGTTCTCCCTCGACAACAGCACCTGTAAAGCGAGCATAGTCCACGACTTCACGCGTACCGGCAATAATCTCGTCCATCGTTGCATCATGATTACCCTGACTAATGTCAATATGGATAAATTCAAATCCGGCATCAATTGCTTTCTTGCAATCTTGGACCGTCGGGCTGTGATCTAGATTGATATATACTTCGATGCCGAACTCGGCTTTGTAGTTGTCAACCATATCGCGAATATTTTCGAGCCCAATCGAGTTAACCTCATTCTTACTAACTTCAACCATAACTGGAGAATTCAATTTCTGAGCTGCCTTGCAGATTGCGATTAGGGTTTCTTGGTTATCGATATTAAAAGCGCCGACCGCGAAATGTTGCTCGCGAGAGCGCTTCAGCATAGCCTTAGCCCTGGTCGTATTATCCCTGATTTGTTCGATTGTTAGACCCATGTTACCCCCTTAATATTCTCTGTGATATTGTGGTTTTGTTTTTATAAATTGTTCAACCTTATTAGCAATCTGTTCACCCGTTAAGCCAAAGTGTTCAAACAGTTCCATCGGCGCACCGCTTTCGCCAAATACATCTTCCATACCTAATCTCAGTAGTGGAGTCGGCATCTCGTCAGACAATAGCTCGGCGACAGCTCCGCCTAGACCGCCAATGATTTGCGCTTCTTCGGCAGTTACTACTCGACCAGTTCGACGTGCGCTATCAATAATAGTCTCATTATCAAGTGGCTTAATGGTTGGCGCATGGACTACCTCAGCCTCGATACCCTTGTCGGATAATAATTCTGCGGCTTTTAGAAGCTGATAAGTCAGGGTACCAGTACCGATTAGAGTAACATCCTTGCCATCACGTAATACGTAGGCTTTGCCTATTTCAAATGGTGATTCATCAACACTAAAAATCGGGGTTTTTTCGCGACCTAAACGGATATAAGTCGGCTTATCGTTTTCGGCAATTAGTTTCGTAGCTTTCTCAGCCTCAACACTATCACCAGGCACGACGACAACCATATTTGGTATAACACGCATCAAAGCAATATCCTCTAGCATCTGATGAGTGGCGCCATCTGGACCTACGGTTATGCCGGCATGTGAACCAACGATTTTTACAGGTTGGTCATTTAACGCAATAGTGGTACGAATCTGCTCCCAGTTACGCCCCGGGTTAAAGGCTGCGTAACTGCTGGCAAATGGTATTTTACCCGCCAAAGCCATACCACTGGCAACTGTGACAAGGTTTTGCTCGGCTATACCAACTTCAACAAAGCGCTTAGGAAAAGCTTCTCGGAATGGTTCAACCTGCGTACTTTCAGTCAAGTCGGCACACAGTGCAACGACCTGCTCATTATTTTCACCAGCGATTTTCAAGCCACGACCGAAGCCCGCTCGAATTGGTTCTAGTTTTAGGTTTTCATTAAATAAATCTGGATTCAATTGATAGTTAGACATTTTCAGCAACCTCCACATTAACATCAATCAAAGGTACTAGTTGTCGTACTGCGTCATCAGCTTGTTCTTCATTAGGCGCAACACCATGCCATTTACAATCATATTCCATAAAATCTACACCCTTACCAGGTATGGTATAAGCGATAATCACACAAGGTCGGTTACTGATGGCTTTTGCCATATTAACAGCGTCGATAATACTGCGGATATTGTGACCGTCGATTTCAATAACGTGCCAGCCAAATGATTCCCATTTATCTCTCAAGTTATCGAGTGGCATGACATCTTCAGTCGTGCCGTCGATTTGAATATTGTTCCTATCGATGAAACCTATCAACTGCGACAGTTTGTATTTACCGGCAAACATGGCTGCTTCCCATATATTACCTTCATCTAACTCACCGTCGCCCATAACTACATAGGCAAAGCGGTGTTTTTCGTTATCAATATACTGCCACGTATAAGCGACACCAGCCGCTTGCGACAAGCCACTACCGAGCGGTCCACTAGTATTCTCTAGACCTGGTAGGATAGTGCGCTCCGGGTGACCTTGTAAGCGACTGCCTAGTTTTCGTAGCGTTGCCAGTTCGGCTTTATCAAAATAACCTGCCTCAGCCATAGCAGCATATTGAATCGGAACAGTGTGCCCATTACTCAGAATAAATATATCTCGTTCATCCCAAAGTGGATTTTTTGGATCAACTTTCATTATATGAAAATATAATGCAGTTAATATTTCGGCCAAATCCATCGAACCAGCCGTATGACCGCTACCCGCTTCTTTTAACATACCGATTACATCACAGCGCAACTGGTTGGCTTTTCTTTGTAAAGCCTCGACTGACAACTTCCCACCCATAAGACTAGATAATTCCTTGCTTATTTATTTCTGTTATCAGTGTAGCATAAACACTATTGGGATCTTCGGCATTGGCAATTGCGCCACCAACATTCAAGACATCAACTCCACCCTGTTTCAGGGTAAAGGCGTTGTCTATAGCCACACCACCGTCCCAGCCAATTTCCACTTCAGCATTAATGGCCTTGACTAACCTAACCTTTTCAAGTTGCATAAGACTAGCCGTTCCACCATAGTGACCCAAATCACCAGAGAATACTAACACATGATCAGCAGCTCTAATTAAATCCGCTACCGTGCTTGGAACAGTTGGTTTTAATAGTGCTAACCCAGCTTTAATACCATATTTTCTAACTTTCTCAAATAGAGGCAATAAGTCTTCTTTGGCCTCAGCGTGAAAAATAATTAGATGTGGCCTTAGTTCGATTAGTCTATCAACACAACTACTAGGGTTAAACATCATTACATGAACGTCAACCATCCACTCCCTGGGCCACCAAATCTTGGCTGGGTCTAATAATAATACCGGTGCGAACTGTCCATCACTAGTATCTACCTGAACTCGCTGTGCAAATGGATGAATACGTTCGACGGCGGCCTTGTAGTCTTCCTCTGTCTCGACAGTAATACACGGTGCTATGACACTCATTACAGCTCATCCAGTTGGGCATTACGCCGCTTAAATCTGACTGCACCGGCAAACGGTGTACTTAACCAAGTCTCGACAATGCCCTGCCACGCCGCATCATCATCCTCTAAAACCCTAGAAGGCAGACACAGTACATTACTGTCATTATCATTCCTTGTCATCTTTGCCTCAAACGCATCCCAGATAACACTAGCCCTGATTCCGCGGAACCGATTAGCTGCCATACACATTCCCTGGCCACCACCACAAAGTAATATCGCCCTTGGATCTTTATCGTCACTCCCCAGTACCCTTAATGATGCTGCTTGTGCAAAGTCAGGAAAATCATCACTTGGGTCGAGAGTTTTCGAACCAACATCCTCAACATCATAACCATGCTTGGCTAAATATGCGAATACTTTTTCTTTTAAATGGAACCCCATGTGGTCACTACCGAGATATATTTTCATACCTCAAGTATAAGCGTTATGTGATAGATTATGCAAGATGATAGAACAGCTTGCAGTATAATTAACATATGGACAAAAGCAAGCTACTTGAACACGCCAAGCAACACTACGATGACGAACAAGTATCATTGCTCGATAAGGCGATTGATATCGCTAGTGAGGCTCACAAAAACGTCAAACGAAAAAGTGGTGAACCATACATCTCTCACCCTCTTACGGCCGCAGACACCTTAATCGACTGGGGTATGGATATCGATAGTGTTATAGCGGGAGTGTTACATGATACCGTCGAAGACACTACGGTTACGCTACAACAGATCAGAGAAGAATTCGGACAAGATATAGCTCAGCTAGTTGATGGTGTTACCAAAGTTTCGCAGGCGCGTTCTGAAATGCGCGACCTATCTAGCTATTTACCAAAAACTCGCGACAATTTATCAAAACTTTTGATTGCCGTTGGTCAAGATGTACGCGTAATTTTAATAAAGCTAGCAGACCGGTTACATAACTTGTCGACACTGCAATATATTAGCCCCGAAAAACAAACTAAAATAGCCCGTGAATCACTCGAAGTATTTGGACCAATGGCTGACCGTTTAGGTATGGGTCGAGTGCGAATGCAAATTGAAGAAATGGCTTTTAGCTACCTTGACCCGAAAGAATTTAAACACCTGAAAAACCTGATGAAAAAGAAACTTGGCAAAAGCACCCGCAAGCTAGGCTTCATTCGCCAAGAAGTTGAGAAGGCTCTCCAAGAAAATGATATCAAGGCCGAAATCAATGGTCGTGTTAAAAGTATCTATAGCTTACATAAAAAACTAGCCAAGGTTGATGGCAATATCGATGATATTTACGACCTAATGGCACTTCGAATAATTGTCGAGAAAAAGGAGGATTGTTATCGAGTCCTCGGTATCCTTCATACACTATACAAACCGATGATTAGCCGTATCAAAGATTACATCGCTACACCCAAACCCAATGGTTACCAAAGTTTACACACGACCGTCATGACACCTGCTGAGCAAATTGTTGAATTTCAAATTAGAACGGCGCGAATGCATGAGTACGCCGAGAGTGGTTTAGCGGCTAGTTTCCACTATCACGAACAGAAAGATTCCAAGGATTATACGCGTGGGCGCAAAAGTTCAGTACTACCGGCCAACATGCAGTGGATTTCTGAACTACAAGAGGTCGTCGGCAAACTAAAAGATGGTGAGGATTTGTCGCAAAACCAATTAAATATTGACCTATTCGGTGACCGCATATTTGTACACTCACCAAAAGGCGATATTTATGATTTGCCGGAAGGTGCCCTGCCGCTAGACTTTGCCTACTTGGTTCACACCGATATAGCCAATCGTGCCTATAGTTTTCGTGTCAACGGTAAAATACACCCGTTCGATAAGCCACTACAAAATGGCGATATTGTCGAAGTTATCACGAATAAGCTATCTCAGCCAAAACAAGCCTGGAAAAGCCTAGTTACTACAACCCACGCTAAATCTAAACTACAGAACCAACTAAAAAAACAAGGTGTGGTAGGAATGATTACCAAGGCTGCCAACTTAATAAATAGGAAGAAAGGCTAACTATGAACCCAGTTGTTGAAATATCAAATATCCATGATGGCAATATGTTGATTCGGGAGGATGAGCTAAACCTTCGTGTTAACGAAAACCGCGCCTCATTCCTTGCAAAACACGGTATCGATATGAAGCAAACTACTCGAGTCAATATTAATTATCACGGTGACAATTATTTGCGCTACTACGAGGTTTCGGAAGATCATCGCGGCAATGGGATGTATTATGACGATATCATCGCTGCCGATGCACTCGTGACAAGACATATGAATCACGCCCTATTCCTGCCAGTTGCCGACTGTGTTGGTGCTGCGATATTTGATATAGAGAAAAATGTCTTAATGCTTTCTCACCTTGGCAGACATAGCCTAGAACAAAATGGCGCCTTCGAATCAATCCAGTTTCTAATAAAACACTATGGATCAGACCCTGCCAAGTTGAAAATTTGGCTAACACCAGCACCAGGCTCTGACGTCTATCCGATGTACAGATTCCATAACCGCTCAATCAAAAGTGTAGTGTTCGAACAATTCTCTAAAGCTGGTGTTGACGTGGACCGTATCCGTGACAACACCGCCGACACCACCAAGGACCGTGATTATTTTTCTCACAGCGAGTTCCTAAAAGGCAATCGCCCGGACGGTGACGGGCGATATGCAATTGTTGCTATGATGAAAAGTGAATAGCTACTTGGTGTTCCAACGAGTTATTGAATCACGCACAATCTGCTTGGCACCGTCGATACCGACCCACTCCTTGACAATAGTACTACCCGGTTTTTTCAAATCCTTATAGTGACTAAAGTGATGTGTAATTTGGTCAATTAACCTCTGCGGCACGTCTTCTAGCGTTTGAATTAGGTCACCAGTGTTACGATCGTCGGCTGGTACAACTAATACCTTGTCATCGATTTCGCCATCGTCTTCAAAGACCATCGCACCAATTATTTTAGCTTCAAAATAAACACCCATTGGCAGTGGGTCTTCGGTTAGAATTAATACATCTAACTCGTCGCCGTCTTCGTCGATGGTTTGTGGAATAAAACCATAGTTAGTCGGCTTAGCAAAAATTTTCGGTTCAACTCGATCCAACATAAAGCAAGCCTTTTCGCGGTCCCATTCGATTTTATTACTACTACCGGCTGGGATCTCGACAACTACATTAACTAACCCGTTTTCAACATCACCAGGTGTCAGGATTTTATTAAAATCTGCCATTACAAATATCTCCTATCAATATTATTCTACGCATGATTATAACAGATGAAGCCGCGTGTTTATAAATAGTTAGTCTCAAGATACTCACTAATAGTATGAGCGACCGTTGCGCCATCACCGACCGCGCTAGCAATCTGCATTGTGGCGCCACTACGGACATCACCACATGCAAATACACCGTTAACATTCGTATTTAATTTACTGTCAGTTTTTATAAAGTTATAATCGTCTAATTCAACACCACTGCCAGTTAGGAACTCTGTATTAGGTCTGAGCCCCGCAAAAACGAATACACCGTCAACGTCAATAGATTTAATTTCGCCATTTTCATTTATATCAACCGACTGCACGTGCGTACCGTCTCCCTTAATCTCACTCATTGTCGTCCCGAGATGGACTGTTATTTGTCCAGCATCAATATGCTCTTGCAGTTTTTTCTGCAAAACATCGCTAGCCTTAATAGTACTACGGACTAATAGGTCAATATGACTGGAGAACCTTGTTAAAAATATCGTTTCTTGAATGGCCGAGTTACCACCACCAACAACGGCAATCTTTCGGCCCTTGTAAAAAGCACCGTCACACGTAGCGCAATAATGAACGCCGCTGCCGTAGTATTCAGCTTCGCCCTTTACACCGGTTTTAACGTATGCGCTACCCGTCGCAATTAATACTGCCTTAGCCTTAATTTCATTACCGTCAACAATCACAGACCTATACTCATCATTTGACGTAACTGAAGTCACGTCGCCAAATTCGATCTCTGTACCAAAGCGCTTGGCTTGCTTCTCAAGTTGTTCCGCCAGGGCGTACCCTTCGATACCATCACTAAAACCTGGGTAATTATCAACTTTATGTGTAATTGCCGCCAAACCACCAATAGCTGATTTCTCGTATATGACCGTATCGATATCTTCACGTGTAGTATAAATGGCGGCCGTCAAGGCGCTTGGTCCACCGCCGATAATCACTAATTCTCTTACTTTACCCATACAGTTCCTACGAAGTGGCGCTTTCGACGCTATGAATAATTACGATAAATTCTATTGGTGAGTTAGCTGGCACAGAACCAGTGTCGACTGGACCATATGCCTTGGCCGCTGGAATAGTCAAGCGAACAACTGAACCGACTTTTTGGCCTGTCAATCCCTCTGTCCAACCTGTAATTACGCCAGACAACGATAGAGTAGTGGGGGCATCTTTTTCACCCTTTTTCTGCGAGCTATCAATTAATTTACCGTCAGCCGTCCAGCCAAAATAACTGACACTTACAGAATCGGTAGCAGCCAGTACTTGACCGTCTCCTTCTTTCAAGACTTCGACTTTCAGCTCTGTAGCTCCAGCCTTATCGAATTTACGTGACGAATAACCCGTCAATGGATCGGCCTTGGCGGCCCAAGCTAAGGCAGCCTGTTTCTGTTGATCTTGCGCCGATTGCTGATCAATCTTTTGATTATCAACGCTTAATATCATTGCTAGAAACGAACCGAAGGTACCGATCGTCAAGACAATTGCAATTATCCAAATACCGACTCGCTGAGATCGAGGTGTCGACATGAAAATACTCCCCTAAAAAATTATTTTAACTTTATCTATTATACCAAATCTTTACAAGACGGTAGCGTTTGTAGACAATTTGACGGCGTCAATCACCTGTTGATTAAGCCGATTGGTCTCGTCACTCGTAAGTGTACGGCTATGTGATGTATATCTGACGCGTACTGTTATATTCTTTTTGTCACTACCATCGGGACTATATATATCGAGTGGTGTTATCGATGTCTCTAAGTCTAACGCCTCGATTGCAGTATCCATGGCAGCCAATATGACGTCATAGGCCACATCGGTATCCACTACGAATGTAGTGTCTCGTTCTGATGATGGGTAACGGCTGATTGGCTTATAATTCTGTGTACGGTTTTGATGAAGTTCGAATAGTTTTCGCAGGTCAAGCTCAAAACCAGCCGATGATTCAGGCAACTTAAACCCTCGCTTAACCGCATTCTTATACTCACCTACAAAACCAAGCCCTGATATCGATGCCGAGTGGTAGCGTTCGAATGGAGCAATCACGGTATTTTCCGAAGCACCAGTTGCAGCCAAATACTCAATCGATACACCTAGTGATTCCAGTAGATATTCTAGTACGGCCTTCGCTT
Organism: Candidatus Saccharimonadota bacterium; assembly: GCA_036820845.1. Lineage (GTDB taxonomy): Bacteria > Patescibacteriota > Saccharimonadia > Saccharimonadales > Saccharimonadaceae > UBA1547. The sequence goes on along the minus strand of DAISKS010000005.1, from coordinate 8,856 downwards.
TGTAATAAGCAGCTCCGCTCTGAATCAATTTATTTGTAACGACGACTGCCAAATTATCGACTTCCAATGGGACCTTATCAATATCTACACCAAAACTACGGGCATGAGTTTTATTAATTTCAAATACTCCAAAGTTATCGAAACCCTGTTTAATATTTGGGTGGATAGTCTCGAGCAAGCTTGGCGTTAATGACTGACGATAATACTGTAAATTTGGACTGATTGAATTAACAATTCTGTACGAATTACCTGCGTCCTGCCCAGCCTTGCGAAGCACGTCACCATGTATAAAACTGTACGTCAGCACCTCGTTAAGTCCAGCCCTAGACAGTAGTTCACGAATAGTCTGTCGGAACTTGTCATAATCACTCACTGCAACTGCTGTGAAATCGCGCATTGGTAGAGTGCAATTAATATTATCGTAACCGTTTAGGCGACCAACCTCTTCGACAATATCTTCTAATATGTGAATATCAGAACGCCAATATGGAGCTGTTATTTTCATCATATCACCAGTTACTACAACTTCGAATTCAGCATCACGTAAAGTACCGGCAATTATATCAACACTAAAATCAGTACCAAGTAGCCTATTAATATCAAACGATGATACATTCAGTACTACATCGGGCTGCTTAACTGGATAATCTTCGACCAGTCCACTCAATTGCTTAGCACCAGACCACTCACCTATCAGACGCACAGCATCAAATAAAACGGGTGCTGTTAGTTCGGCTGGCTGGCCCTTCGTAAACCTAGTTATCGCCTCACTAAATATGCCGTGACGCATCTGAGTACCACGTAAACTATACAAATCGAAAGTTGCACACTCGATAACAATATTCTTAGTATTATCATCTATCTCAGTATTAGCACCACCCATAGCACCAGCCAAGGCAACGGCGATATCACCGGCTGCGATAACGATATCGTCTTCGGAAAGTTCGATGGTTTTACCGTCAAGCAACTCTAGAATCTCGCCCTCTTTACCACTGCGAACATGTATCTCAGCTGTACCACCACTAACTTCAATTAATTTATCGTAGTCAAAGGCGTGTAGCGGTTGGCCAGTTAACATCATCAGGTAATTAGTGGCGTCAACTACTGCGCTAATTGGTCGCATGCCGACACGTGCTAGATATGTCTGGTTTAATAATGGAGACTTCGTCGCACCATCAGCTCCTGTTACGACAACAGCTTGGTATCTTGCTGATAATTCGGAGTTGTCTATTCTTACAGATAATTTAACATCATCATTGCCAAAGTCTGGCGACAGATTTAATAGCCAATCTGGTGTATGAAATGATTGACCGGTGATTGCTGCTACTTCGCGCGCAAAGCCAATAATACCGAAACAGTCCGGGCGATGTGTAAGCGACTTGTTTTCGATATCGAGTAGATAATCGTCAAGTTCATAGGCTTTGGCAAACTCAGTACCGGGCCGAATATCACTATCCAGCACCAATATACCCGTGTGGTCATCGAATAGATCTAATTCTGAAGCACTAGCAATCATGCCATGGCTCATAAAACCCTGTAGTTTACGAGAACCTAGCATAAAAGGATCTGTTTGGTCATAGGTACTAGGCACGACGGTATTAGGGGGTAGCCAGGCAACTAATTGACCGGTTGCAATATTAGGCGCGCCACAAACTACTTGAATATAGCCCTCATTGTCGCGCTCAACATCTGCAGCTATTCCGTTGTCATCTATCCTTGTTAGGTTTAGGTGGTCGGAACCTTCAATAGGCTTAGCTTCGATAACCTTTACTACTACAACACCCTTGTACTTCTCACTCAAGTCAATGACTTCTTCGATCTCGACTAATCTTGAACCAATTAAAGCCACCAATTCCTTAATCGGCATATTGATATCAACAAACTTTTTCAACCAATTAACTGAAATTATCATGCAAATTTCCTCAAGAATTGTAATTTACCAGATTCGAAATGACGTAAATCTTCGATACCGTACTTTAACATCACTAAGCGTTCAATGCCGCCACCCCACGCAAAGCCGCTATACATAGAGGGGTCGATACCAGCCATTTTTAGAACGTTAGGGTGAATCATGCCGCAGCCTAACATTTCCAACCACTCGCCAGGTTTTCCGCCCAAGGCGGCTGGTTTCTCGATTAAGAATTCCAAACTTGGTTCTGTGAACGGGAAATAGCCTGGTTGAGTTTTAATCTTTAAATTCTGACCATAATATGTCTCGAAGAAGCTCCTCAATGTACCTAACATTTGGCCCAAATTAGCGTTTTTACTAACAAAGACACCTTCACACTGGTAGAAAGTATGTTCGTGCGTGGCATCGACATCCTCGTTTCTAAAAACACGTCCATAACTGACGGCAGCAATTTGACCACCTGCCTCTAGTCTAGACTTGCCGGCAGTTAGAATGCGGTGCTGCATTGTCGATGTATGCGCTGGTGGGATTAGACCCTCTTCGGTGCGAAAAGTATCATAGCCGTCACGAGCTGGGTGGTTTTCAGGAAAATTCAATGTCGTGAACATGTGATGGTCGTCATCAATCTGGCGTGACTCAATAGCCTCGAAACCCATCCGAGTGAAGATATCGATAACATTACCAATCTCGGACGTTAATGGGTGTTGTGAACCCATATTAGTTGGCATCAAATCAATCGGTCCAGTATTCACATCCCACGGCGCGGTAATGTCAATCGGTTCGATAGTAGCGTCTTCTAATTCACTGCTACGTCTTTCGACCGCTTGGACTAATTCTAATTTAAGTTCGTTTATTTTTTTACCGTAATCACCACGCTCTTCGGGAGATAAAGTTTTTATATTATCATAAAGTGCTTTTAGTTCGGGTGATTTCAGAACCTGCGCCGGGTTGTCACTTTGCGCGATACGTTCTGATAAGTCTTTTCTAATTTTTTCTATATCTTGCATTTACTTAATCTTAACGCTTCATACTTAACACCGTCAACCATACAACAATAATAGTCGCAGTTGCGAGTATTAGAATCCAGGCCCAAGCCAAGCTAGTAGTCTGTTTCGTACCCTTAATATACTGTGAGTCATCAACTCCGTCCGGATAATCAGTATCGAGTGATTTCTGTTGTGCCTTGCGCCTCAGTTCGGCCGCAACCTTTTGCTGCAGCTCGCTACGTTCATCGTCTTGTTTTAGAAATAAAGCCATATAAACAGTATACCATCTGTATTTGCATATGTTTAAAATGTGTTATACTATGCTTGTATCTACTTAAGGAGGGAATAAAAACTATGGCTAAAGCCATTAAAAAGACAACAAAAAAAGTTGCGACAAAACCAAAATCGCAACCAGTAGTAGCTAGTGATTACGCAGTAGTCGCTAACTATAAATCAGTCGTAGAAAGCCTAAAAGGTATGCCAGTAGTAGGACGTCTACTAGCAGAACTAATCGGAGCTTTCATCTTGGCAATTGCCTTTATTGAAATGCAAGGCAATCCACTATTCTTTGGCTTCGCACTAGTCGGTGTCGTCATGTTTGCCGGTACCGTATCGGGTGCCAACCCAGCTATGACAGTAGCAGCATGGATCACTCGCAAAATTAACTGGGCAACAGCACTTGGTTACATTGCCGTTCAGTTAATCGGCGCATCACTAGCTTACCTAACACTAAATACGTTCCTAAACGCTAGCCAAGCCGGCTCAAAGGCTGCTGCCCTAACGGCACCAACTTTGTTCCACGCCGCTGCTATTGTTGATGGTAAAGAGTGGTACCTATTCTTTGCCGAACTAATGGGCGCTGCTATTCTAGCATTAGGCGTAGCTGCAGCTATCCGCTACAGGAAAGAAAACAAAGTTCAAGCCGCTTTTGCAGTCGGTCTTGCAGCTATGATTGCACTTTACGTAGCAATGTCATTGACTACTACCCTTCTTACCGAGCAGGGCGTAACATTTAGCTTCTTAAATCCGGCGCTTGCTTTCGCCGCTAACGGCTTGGCATGGAAGCAATGGCCACTAGCTATCTGGGTCTTGGCACCAGTACTTGGTTCCGTTCTGGGATTTGTAGTTTACGAATTCCTACGTGATATCAACACCAATACTGCTGTTGAATACCACAGTTAAATAACCGAAAACGTCAAAATAGCACCTGGTATACCAGGTGCTATTTAATATCGGATTAATCGTCGACTTGCGGCTTATCAATCAACAGTGGATCAACCGATGTAGTCGAACCTGATATTTTGATGACGTCCTTGTCGACCTTACCGAGCTCTTTATGTGCGCTATTATAGTGACCGACAGTCTGGCCCAGTGACCGGCCAAGTTTGGACATATAATCGTCAAATTTTGCTATATGCTGTCCTAATTTACCAACTCGAATTTGGATATCTTTAGCCTGTTCTTCAATCTGTAAACTACGCAAACCTTGCAAGACGGTCTGTAGGTATGCCATAAAACTAGTCGGGCTGACAATTATCACTTTCTTGTCGCGAAAGGCGTACTCGATTAAATCGCGTGCGCCCGAACCGCTGCCGACGTCACTGATTAATAAATCGTAATAAAGTGACTCGCTAGGAATAAACATAAAAGCAAAATCCATAGTACCTTCACTCGGCCTTATATATTTACTGGTTTCATCAATCCTACCCTTAAGGTCAGTGCGCACCTTTGCAATTAGCTTGTCTTTCTCCGCTTTGTCGCTAGTATTCACCATACGGTTATAGTTCTCCAGACTAAACTTACTGTCTACTGGCAGAATCTGACCCTTATCCAAAAAAACTACCGCGTCTACTGTCTCGCCATCTTTAAACTTATATTGCATCTGGTACGATTTAGACGGCATGATATTATCCAGTACCGACTCTAGGTAGTATTCGCCGAAAACTCCGCGCTGTTTTGGATTCTGTAAAACATTCTGTAGAGTTTTTAGCTCATCGGCCACACCGACAACTCGTTTATTAGTTTCATCTAATTTGGTTAATCGTTGACTAACGTCCATAACGATCTTGGCACTTTCGCTTAGTTGCTTCTGAATCGAGGCCTGGACCGACAGATTATTGCGCTCTAATTGATCGCCGACTGATTTCTGCAACATATTAATACTACGCGACAGCTCAATCACATCACTCTTGATGAGTTCGACACCGCCGTTATTCTGCATGTTGTGTAAACGCTTCGACAGCGAGTATAAAACAAGCGTAAGACCCGCCAATACTAGGATTAAAATTAACACAATTACCACCTGTTCCATATACTCAGTATAACATCTATAAGGCTAAACTTAATCTGACTAATAGCACCGTTATAATTACGGCAATTAGCGCCGGAATGAGCCGCTTGAAACGGGTCGACCAAGAAAGTGCCACGTAAGCCAAAACATACAATAAAACTACCCAGGCTATCTGTTCAACCCAAAATATATCCTTAATCCAGCCCTGCATCCCCCAAAGTGATACAGCCACTCCCACACTAACAACTAGTGGCATCGTCATTCGTAAACCGACCATGACAGCTGTCGCAATAGTAGCCGTAATAATAATCGCCACATCCCCAGGAATAGTTGCAGATTTAGTCAACTGACTAATTGACGACATCAATACCCACCAAATAACACCGGCGATTATACCGACCATAACCCCACGCCATAACGGACTTGAAATCCGGATAGTACGTGAACTACTAGAGTTTTCGATTACCTTTGCCATATCAACATTATAAATCTAATATGACTAATCTACAAATAGATTAAATAGTATTACTTATCCAGATACCAAAGCGCGCCAAGCGAGGCGATAACAGCACCACCGATAACATCGAGCGGTGTATGAACACCAGCTGCTACGCGGCCGACCGCAACTACAACTAATAACGACATCAACACCCAAGTCAAATATTTTTGCTTGGTCTCAAACCAAACCGCCAGCGTTATGGCCGTTGCAAAAAGTAGGTGATCTGACGGAAAACCCGGATTATTTAAATAAGAAGCACCGGCTGCTTTACCCGCTAATTCAAATGGTCGCAGATGTTCAGGCTGAAAAAATGAACCGATTAATTTGGCAAATAAATAAGCCGTTAAACCAGCCACCACAATCCTGGCATATGACTCCCAGCGCGTTTTCTTTGGTACCTTAAACAATAGTGCGTAGGCACCAATTAGGATAATTGGTATCATCGACCAATCAGCGGCAGCTTTAATAAGTATATCTGTCATACATAACTAGCTTATCATAACCAACTTGACCGTGATACAATATGCCCATGAATATATACTTCGATGCGCGATGGACTCGCACCGACTATCACGACGGCATTAGTCGCTATGGCGCAGGTGTGATTGGCGGCTTCAAAGAAGCCGGAATTCCAATAACTATTTTGGTCAAGAACAAAGCTCAACTCAAAATGCTGCCAGACGTCCCGTACCTACTGGTCAACGATCCACTATCACCAAAAGAACTTTTCCTTCCTCGAAAGCTCAATAAATTGGGTGCTGACGTAGTCTACAGCCCATTTCAAATTATGGGCACCTTGGGGCGCAAATATAAACTTATCCTAACATTACACGACACCATCTACTACCTACACCCTCAGGCACCGACCAACCTATCATTACTGCCACGTATCGTTTGGCGCATATTCCACATGGCTCACTGGCCACAGCGGGCAGTATTGAATGGCGCCGATCACATCTCGACAGTCAGTAATTATTCTAAAAAGAATATCCAAGATTTACACCTGACAGACCGTGAAATCTGCGTCGTTTATAACGCCCCAAGTCTAAAAGAGTCGGATGCCCATCGCAGTGAAAAAACTACCAAAAACATCCTGTATATGGGCTCATTTATGCCGTATAAAAACGTTGAGGTCTTGATTCGTGGCATGGCCTACCTACCAGATGGTTTCACCCTACATCTACTCAGTAAAATCGATAAATCGCGGCAGGCCGAGCTGGAAAAATTGATTAAAGCCGGCGTAAAAGTCGTTTTCCATAACGGCGTTACTGATGCTGAATATTTGGAACTAATGCAAAGTGCCTATTGTCTAGCCTCAGGTTCCAAAGAAGAAGGCTTTGGTCTACCAATCATTGAAGCGCAAATGATTGGCACACCAGTAGTTTGTAGTGATATGACAATTTTTCACGAAGTTGCCGACGACGGTGCGCTATTCTTCAATAATGACGACCCTGAGGAATTTGCTAAACAAGTACTTAAACTTGACGATAAACAATTCCACCAAAACCTAGTTAAAAAAGGCCACGAATCCGCCAAGCGCTTTTCTTGGCAAAAGTCGGCCGAAAAACTATACAGTGTATTCCAAGAACTTGTTAAATCCTAGCATAATAACACCTATTAAATAATGTGATTTGATGTTACAATAGTTTTTACTGTTAAAATTTTGGGCCTAAGTTATGAGAAAAGATCTATTAATATTGGACGCCGACAGGCAGTATGCCTTAAGCCGTATCAAACAACTCGAGGACGAAATAATTGCCCTTGGACCCGAATTCCGTGACGCCCTGACGCAGACATCCGAAAGTTACCACGACAACGCTCCTTTTGAAGTAGTGCGTGACCAACAATCAATGCTAGCCGCCGAGATGGCGAACCTGAAAGAGGTATTGCGCAACAGTCTACCGAGTATACCCAGACAAAAAGCCAATGCCGTCGGCATCGGTGCCAGTGTAACAATAACTAATATAAAAACCGGCAAAGAATCGAGTTATATAGTGGCGGGCGATTGGACGCCACGCGCAGGTGAAAAAAATGACGGAAAAATCGTCATTAGCTGCAACTCACCACTTGCCCAAGTCCTGCTAGGTAAAAAGGTTGGTGATGAAATATTATTTAAATCCAGATTCAATATAACTAACATCGAATATAAATTACCAAAGTAATTATTTTATAGTATATTGATTATGTATACTATTTGTGGTATAATTATACAATTATGACCAAAGAAATACTTGGCATGAAGCTAGATGACCTAAGAGAACCAATTAGGGTGGCCCTCGAGACTTATCAAGATATATCAGACGGCGCAATTGAATTCGACATTGACACAGCAGTTGATTTGAATCTGACGCCCGAAAAGCCCAACTCGGCCCGTAGTGAAAGTATAGTCAAACATCTCGGCGAAGCCGCTACTACTTTGTATATCATTGCCCTTAAACCTGGTGACGCAACAGGCAGCTATAATTCACCGTACCAACAAGGTACACTCTATACCAGTAAATATTCAACCGACAAGGGCAGATGCTATCCGCGCAGCAAGAAAGCTATTGATACCGAAGCGCATATTACATTGGTTTCAAGTCTAGTCGACTCTAATATCGAGCCAACGCTATTTGCTGGCCACTTGAGTGTACTTGGCCTAGATGACCGACGTCGACGAATCGAGCAAATTGGCTTCGTCGGTCAAAGTCGTGGCCTATTCGATTATGATATGTACAGTATCGAGAATTCCCGACCGACCACCACACTGACAACCGGTTACCGTGATGGTTTAGATATAGTTTCGCCGTTTGAGCCACTTACTTACGCCGACAGATTCGGCGATCCGCACGCCATCATGAATGAAACCAAGGATACTATTCAGGTCTGCGGTTTTATCGGCATGCCCGCCGAGACTGATACACCGCGCCACGATCGTATCATGCTAAAATCACTCCGACCTGTTGAACTCCGCAAAGATTTTTAACAATTAGTCGTTAATTTCAAAGCCGTTAATTAAAACGGACAAGCATAATGCGCACAATATGACAGTTATGCCACAAGTTAGTCCAACACCCTTGAGGTAATAACTCAATTAGTGTACAATTCTATCTTGTATTGGGATGTCGCCAAGTGGTAAGGCACCAGGTTTTGGTCCTGGCATTCGGGGGTTCGAGTCCCTCCATCCCAGCCA
>DAISKS010000004.1:0-18799 GCA_036820845.1 Candidatus Saccharimonadota bacterium | reverse complement strand
TTTCTAAAATCACCAAAATCAGGCACCTTGAACGAACTCTTCGCCGATTTCTTTGGTTGTGAATCAGCCGATGGTGGCATATAGCGCGGATCATCACCTTCGATATTCATATTCTTGATATCTTCGGTTAAATCCTCGACCTCTTTGATATCAGACGTTTTGGCTAACTCGCCAACCGGTAACTCAGCGCCCTCAATCACATCCTCGCCATCATCAACTTCTAGTGCCGTAATCTCGGCCAGTTCCGGTTTACTTTGTAAGTTTTTAGCCACGGGGATTTTGGCAGCAGCCGACAGGGCTATTAGTGCCTTGCTGTTGGTGATTAGTACTAGATGTTTGTCATGAGTTTTGGCTGTACGAGCCAATAGCCTGAGGTTAACGGCACTCTGTAATATACCCACTCGTTTCGGTGGCACTAATACGACCAACTCGTCCTTGCTGGATTTAATTTTGCCAATAATTGACGTAATGTCGTCTTCGGTATCGATATAAATAATGTCTTTGTTCATGTCAAATTCTAAGAATCCTATTCAGCTTTTCTTTGATTGAATCCCCGTCGCTATTACCTAATATTGTATCATAGCCAACCCTCAGTAGTCCCATGGCGGTGATAAAGGTGTGGTCGTTAACATCCTCGGTTGTGTCTTTGATACCGATTACGTCACTCGGTTGAATGTGATGAACCGACGGTCGTTTCGTAAATGGTAGATCCTTGTACCAATCATCTTTTTGCAGGGCTTCAACTAATTTCTTTAGACTCGAACCACCGCCACATAATAGAATACGATTAGGTAAGTGGTCGGCTGAATCGAATTCACTCAGCGCCAGTTCGACACCGGCAATCCAGACCTCTAAAGTCTTGTCTATGGCCGCACTAACTTCTTCTTTAACACTGTCTTTAACTTTATCGCTGTCGATATTCACCTTTAACTTTTCGGCATCTTCGTACTGAATATTCATTTCACTAGCAATCGTGCGCGTAAAACTACGTCCGCCAATACCGAACATCTTGGTGCCTTCAACGCCACCATCATCAACCACTGCAATATCGGTCGTGCCACCGCCGACATCGGCCAAAATAGCTGTAAAATTACTGTTAGCGTCATTGCCTAACACACTACGACTAACCGCAAACGGCTCGGCCGCGACTGCTAGTAATTCCAGTGACAGTTCATCAGCCACACGCTCTAATGCGCCAATATGAACCATCGGCGCAAATGCAGTATAAATCTGAACCGCCACATCATGACCCTGGAAACCGATTGGATTTGATACTTTATAGCCGTCTATATGAATACTGACCAACGCGCTATTGACTAATTTAATCTCTACTTCTGGATTACCAGTTTCTAGTGCAATTTGTTTTTGGGCTTTTTTCTGCGCCCGCTCTTGAACTTTCTCGATAATAAATTCCATTTCGGCCGTATCAAGTGGCCGGTCAGGTTGCGGTCGGCGATAACGAATCGTATTCGTAACACCCTTGACCAACTCACCGGCAATACCAATGATGACCTTTTTGGCCTGCAAACCGGCCTGCTCCTCGGCCTCGACTAGTGCATCCTCGCAGTTATGTACTACCCCAGCAATATCAGCAATCGCACCAGAATACATATCACTAATCTGTTGGTGAGCCCGGCCCACGCCAACTATACTTAACTCATCGTCGTCAATACGCGCAATTAGCGCCTTGATATATTCAGTACCTATATCTAGCGCTACTATGTATTCGTTTTGATTAATTTCTTTTCGGAGAGACTTCAGTTTATTAAAAACCATACAGATATTATACCACTACGGTTAAGCTTATTAGTTTAAGTATTTGTTATGTGATTACTAAATCTGGGCAATAACGTATTTACGGCTTCCATCAATGCATCGACTTCGGTCATGCTGTCACGAGTTGGGTCCTCGGCATTAATATACCGAGAAGTAGTCGAAACAACCCTCAGACCAATAGCACTAAATATGTACGGTAAGTCATCAATATCATGGATGCCAAAGAAATCAGTTAAATCAATCTTTGCCTCATTTACCATATTACTAGGCCCTTCGATATAGCGGTTAATCAGGCCGATAATCTCAACAATTGAATGACCTTCATCAATCGCTCGCAATGCTTCAAGTGTTTTCTGGCTAAATGATGACTGACCGCCATCCATAGCCAATTTTAAGTCATCTGGCCACGATTCTGAATCTAGTAAGGATACAACATTTGACTCTGTCATTAATATGAAGTTACCCTCGTAGTTAAAGTACCTATCGCGTCCAATTAAAAATCGGCGACCCTTAACAACGGCCTCAAATCCGTCACATTCTGTCTGACCTTGCTCGTTTTCAGTGAACAACGGCATCAGATGTGAACTACGGTCATAATCGCTAAGCTGCCGAGCCGACTCTGCAATGACTTTATCAATAATAGAATCGGGTAAAACTGTGCCAGAATCACCATTCAGCTCAATACCTTTTGGTAAGCCAAATCGTTCGTCATAAAGTTTTGATTTGTAGGCAACAAGGCCAATATTCACATCGCCGTTAACAAAACCGCCATTATCAGCATTAGGGCCAAGCTTGCTTTCTAATTTTTCGCGCAAGCTATCGGCAGGCATGGTCTAGACTAAAACCGCCTTGATTCTGCGTACACCAGCAGAAGACGATTCTTCCTTTTTAATCTTGAACTTTTTGCCACCCTCGGCTAGTTCACCGGTATGAGTAACGTGCGGACCGCCACAAATTTCCAGACTGAACGGCTTATCGCCGGGCCTTCCAACCGAGTACACCTTAACGACATCACCGTATTTATCACCGAATTCGCCATAAGCGCCCATTTCCTTGGCCTGCGCCAATGGATATTCGTGGAATTCAACAGGCAAATCGGCTACTATCTGTTCGTTAACTATATCTTCGATTTCTTTTAGTTTGTCAGCCGGAACCTTTTCGGGATAAGTAAAGTCAAAACGCAAACGCTCCTCGGTAATATTTGCGCCGCGTTGCGCTGTACTATCACCCAAAACATTTCGCAGCGCCTGACCCATCAAGTGAGCAGCAGTGTGATACCTAAGGTGTATATCGGAATCACCACTAAGTCCACCCTTGAAAGTGCCTTTAGCTGCGGTTTGGCTACGAGCGCGCTGTTCGGCCATCTTAGCAGAAAAATCCTCATCAAATCGTGAATCTAAGCTAATCTTTCGTTTCCAAGCTTCTTCTTTGGTCAGCTCAATCGGGAAGCCGTATGTATCATATAACACAAAACCAAAGCTGCCTGTAATCATCGGAATGTTTTTACCGTCTTTCTCCTGGAACTTCAATACTTCCCTATCAAATACTTTTATACCTTTTAATAAAGTTTGCCTAAACACCCTCTCTTCTTTTACGAGCGTAGCAATGACCTCTTCACGTTTTTCCGCAACCTCTGGATAATCTTCGTGATACAGGTCGGCAATTACCGGAACAACCTGTTGCAAAAAGTTCTGCTCGATTCCTAAATCAAAAGCGAATCGAATAGCACGACGAAGAAGTCGGCGCATTACATAGCCTTGTTCTTTATTACTAGGCGTGACGCCGTCTACCCCAAAGAAGGTCGCTGCACGCAAATGATCGGCGATAACTCGCATACTTTCGGTGTGGTTTTCGTAACTTTTACCACTAATTTCCTGTAACTTTTCAATAATCGGCCAAAGAATACTAATCTTGAATACATCTGGGCTATCGATTGCGGCCGTCGAAATCCTTTCTAATCCTCCGCCAAAATCTACATTCTTACTAGCTAGTGGCTCAAAGCTGCCGTCTTCTAATCGACGGTATTGCATAAAGACCTGATTTCCAATTTCCATGAATTGTCCGCTATCACTGGCTGGATGAGCCAAGCCGTAGCCCTCGGCGTGATTTTGTGGACCGAAATCATAAAAAACTTCACTATCGGGTCCGCAAGGATCGCCGATTGGCGTAGAGTTCAAGCCGCCACCGCGGCTCCACCAGTTTTCCTTATCATCGTAGAAAAAGATTCGTTCACCAGGCTTAATGCCGCGCTTATCACCATCGGCTTGACTGCCAATCTCAACTATCTTAGCTTCAACTCCGTTTTCTTCAAAAACTTTTTTCCAAATGCTTGCGGCCTCATCATCGCGCGGTATTCCATGTTTGCTGTCACCTAAAAACGCAGTGACGTAGATTTTTTTAGGATCAAGTCCGACTACGTCAGTTAAAAACTCGTAGAACCAACGGATTTGCTGTTCTTTGAAGTAATCACCAAGACTCCAGTTACCTAACATCTCGAAAAAAGTTGTATGACGATTGTCGCCAACGTCGTCAATGTCATTAGCGCGAAAACAGGTTTGACTATCTACTAACCGCACACCATCAGGGTGAGCTTCACCTAAAAGATAAGGCATAAGTGGCTGCATTCCGCTGCCAGTGAATAAAGTAGTTGGATCATCTTTTAAAACAAGTTTCGTACGTGGAATAAGTTTATGCCCACGACTTTTAAAAAACTCTAGATATTCATTTCTAATTTGCTGTGCGTTCATATCTGATAATTGTACCACTTTCTCGCCCCAAGGACCACCAGACAGCCTCGAGCCAAACTGTTGTAATTTTGCAAGGTCACACCCTGCAAAACTAATGCATTAGACCACGTTTTGCCACCATATCAATTAATCTATCGCCTACAACTCCCCACTTGATATATTCATTCAAATCACGAAGCGGGACTAGACTATGGCCAATAACGCTACCGCCAGGATCACCCTTAAACACCTCGTCTATAATCAGTTTGGCATAGACTCTCAGCTGGTACACCGTATTGCCATCGTCATTCACCCCCGACTGGTAACCCAAGGGGTGCCACGAAACAACCTTCGCCTTAATCTCCTCATCAATCTCGCGCTCTAAGGCTGATTCAAGTGATTCACCTGGCTCCAATCTGCCACCCGGTAGATTATCGTCATTGTTTTGATAGTGAACTATAGGCACTAAACCATTGACGTCACCCAGAACATAAACCTGTTGCCATGGTAAATCTGGAATATTATCATCGTTTATATCAAACCAGTCAATATAATATGTTTTACCTCTGTATATAAATGACGATTTTAAATCCGGTTTTGTCATGAGTAAAGTATATACTAATTTTTTAGTTAGCCTACTATCCCACCACCAAGACAAATGTCGCTATCATATATAACAACTGATTGACCAGCTGTGACGGCTCGCTGAGGGTTGGGTAATTTTATAATTACTTTATCGTCATCAAAAATTAATGTGGCCGAAACAAGAGGCGCTCGGTGTCTGACTCTAATCTGATAATCGCCTTGCTGAGGCATGTCACCAACCCAATGCGAACTAACTAAGTGAATCTGCTCGACCCACAGGGAGCCATCATTCAAGTCGGTCGTAACATAAACTTCGTTTTTATCGATGTCTTTGCCAACTACGTAATACGGCAAACCACCGCCCACATTCAAACCATGTCTCTGCCCAAGTGTATAAAAGATGGCGCCGTCGTGATAACCCAAAGTCTGGTTAGTTTTTTTATCAATAATCAGGCCCGGTTTAATATCAACATACTGACCCAGGAACTCACGAATGCCAACTTGACCTACAAAACAAATTCCTTGTGAATCTTTTTTACTAGCAGTTACCAATCCACGCTCGGCCGCCATCTCACGTACACGAGGTTTTGTGAATCCACCAATTGGAAAGATTGTTTTTTGTAGTGCTTCACTGGTGACTCGATACAGGAAGTAGGTCTGATCCTTATTCTCATCAACAGCTTTTTTTAATAATCCACCATCAGTTCTGGCATAATGACCAGTTGCTATCATATCTGCGCCATCACTTAAAGCAAGGTCTAAGAATAGCCGGAACTTCACCTCCTGATTACACATAATATCAGGGTTAGGCGTATGACCTTTTCTATATTCTTCTATCATGTAATCGACGACTTTTTGTTTATAGTCGTTCTCGAAATCAAAGACTTTGAAATTTATCCCCAATCCAACCGCTACCCTCTTGGCGTCGGCTAAATCTTGAGCCCACGGACAACGAACGCCAGGCAAATCCTTAGTCCAGTTTTTCATATAAATACCAGTCACGTCATAGCCCTGTTCAACTAATATTGCCGCCGTTAGTGACGAATCAACGCCACCGCTCATGCCAACATAAACTTTTGTTTTATTGTTCGCCACTACAGTACCCCGAACGTATAGAAAAATATTATCTTGATAAATTCAGACAAAGCCAGCCACCAGCCATTAATAGTTAACCACCACCAACCTGACCAGTCTTTGTCGGTATGAACAGGCGCATTCAAAATCTTTACACCGTTACCGGCACGTTTCTGAAATTCTAATAATGCTCGTCTCTGATGATATCCGGATGTCGTCAGAATAATACGGTGAATACTGTTTTGTTTTATTATTTCGGTAGTATTCATAGCATTTTGTTTAGTAGTCTCGGCCTGGTCATCGATAATAATACTCGTCTCGGGAATTCCTGATTTAATAGCCAGAGATTTCATGACAGCCGCATTACTTGGACCAGTCTTGTCAACGGCCGCACCGGAAAAGATTATCAATTTGGACCAACCTTCATTGTAAAGTTTTATCGCCTGTTCGGCGCGAGCTGAAGTATCGCCACCACTAACAGCAACTATGGCATCAACTGGCTGGCAGCTAGCTGAAGTGTCCGGGTTTTTGCAACTGGCTATATCATCAGGTTGCAGGAAAATACCCAAACCGAAAATAATAACTACAAAAGTCAGTACTGGCGCAATAATAAACTTTAGCATCGTCCCACTCGCTTCATCTCGCCGGTGATTTCTTCTATTATGATTGTAGTGGCCTTATTTATATTGTCGTCATTAGAAAGATGCCCTAACGTCAACCGTAGGCTCCCATCAGCAACCTCGGGCGATAGCCTAATCGCTTCCAAAACATGCGAACGAGTCCCTTTATTAGCGGAACAGGCACTTCCCGTCGCCACCATAACCCCACGCTTTTCTAATAAGAAGACTAGTCGCTCTCCGTCTAGGCCGGGAAATGAAATATGAAGATGGCCACCGAGGCGATGTTTTGGGTGCCCCGAGAAAACTGCATCAGGAAACGCCCCGCTGAGTTCACTCTGTAATTTGTCGCGTAATTTCTTTAGACGATTAGCTTCGTGCCCGCGGTGCTCGGTCATAAGTTCGAGCGCTTTTGCAAAACCTATACAGCCCGCCACATTCTCAGTACCGCTGCGTAAACCATTTTCCTGTCCACCTCCGAAAATTAGCGGCTTTAATTTAACCAACGAACTGACCCACAGTAATCCAACTTGCTTTGGACCATAGATCTTACCTGAATTCAGAGTCAACATATCGACACCCAGACGAGCTACATTAACGTCTAACTGTCCTGCACCTTGCGAAGCGTCACAATGAAGATAAATCGGTGTATTGTCGGAATCCATAGCGCGACGACGTCGCTCTTCGTTCACGATCATTGATAATTCGCGGATTGGCTGAACTGTGCCAATCTCGTTATTAGCCAGGGCAATGCTGACTAATTGTGTGTCTGGTTTTATAGCAGACTTAATTTGGTTAGGTTCGACCAGACCGTGATTATCAACCCCGACTATAGTATGATCGTGGTTCAAGGCGCATTTCAATACCGCTGGATGTTCAATTGCAGATGTTATGACATGTCCATTAACAGAATTAAAAGCTAAATTTATTGACTCAGTCGCACCCGCTGTGATAATCACTTCGTCAGTTTTACCACCAACCAAACTAGCTATTTTATGTTTGGCATCTTCGTAATCACGTCTGACATTGACTGCTTGAATATAAGGACTGGATGGATTATAAAATTTATCGGAAAAATAAGGCAACATCGCATTAAGCACCCGCCTATCCATAGGCGTTGCAGCGGCATGGTCCAGATAAATCAACTCCATATCCATACTAGCTATTATATCAGTTAAGCAGCGCGTTGAGTTTCGTCGGTGCTTTGAATCGGCGGTTGACCAATACTATAGACGTTGGTACTAGCACTATATATTTCGGTCGAAACCTTTTGATGATAAGCCTCTGTCGCCTGAACAAAACTCGCCAGCTCTTCGCCGACAATAAACCTATTGTCAACTTCAGGTTTACTACTAATGAATAAAACCCCTTGTGGATGAACCTCATAGTGAAGAGTGACTTCG
Source organism: Candidatus Saccharimonadota bacterium (assembly GCA_036820845.1). Taxonomy (GTDB): domain Bacteria; phylum Patescibacteriota; class Saccharimonadia; order Saccharimonadales; family Saccharimonadaceae; genus UBA1547. The sequence goes on along the minus strand of DAISKS010000004.1, from coordinate 10,618 downwards.
GATGTAGTTCTTGCCCCAGTATCCGTAACGACTTGGTGAAAATACCAGTTATTGCGATCGTAATTAAATAGCGATAGATTTTCGACTAAACCGTCGGGAAGCCGCCTAGGGGCGAACAAACTAGCCGCAACATTACTCTCTTGGATACGAAGATGCTCCTCTGTCAAAGACTGTAGTCGGATTGGTGATATATCCCTTCCGAATAGAAACCTAGATACTGATTTGGTAAAACCAGCCCTACTCTCGTTTTTGTGAAAAAATTGCGTGTCTAATCTATAAGCACGATGGTTTGCTATGATGTCTCCAATTTGTAAAAGCCTACCAATGACTGGCTGGATTTCGGGGCTTGATTTAATCGGCTCTACAGGCTGGTTCTGGAATATTTGGTCAATTTCATCCCTAACAAAGCTAGCCTGAGCACCTTGATTATGCAAGCCATCTGGGATTCGATATTCTTGGGACATTTAATCCTAGCCTCCGTTAGGTTTAATATAGTTTTGTTATTTGTTTTAGAGTTTAAATAACGCGCGAGCATTTGCGGTTGTAATGTCAGCTAACTCATTTAATGATAAGCCGCGATCCGAGCGTATATGCTCTGCTATCTCCCTCACAAACGCTGGTTCGTTTACTTTTATTTTACCACGTAAGGGGTTAGGAGTCAAGTACGGCGCGTCTGTTTCAAGTAAAATTCGGTCTAGTGGAATCGCACGAAACATGTCTTTTTGATCCTCAATTTTCGTGAAAGTTGCTATTCCGTTGATGCCAAAATACAGACCTTTGGACAAAGCCAGTTCCATATTCTTAACCGTATCAGTAAAGCAATGTAAAACACCAGTTACGCCTTTGAAATTATCAAATACAGGCCAGAAATCGTCATAAGCATCCCTAACATGAAAAATTACCGGAAGATTTAACTTTAGCGCTAGGTCAATTTGCTCTTCAATAGCCTTAATCTGGTCTGATTTTGGACTATTGTCGTAATAATAATCCAATCCTATCTCGCCAATAGCAACTAGTTTATCATTCGCTTTTTCGGAAAGGCTGACTATACCGCCAACGCCATCGCTTGCAAAGTGAGGGTGAACACCAATCGATGCAAAAATTCCTTCGCGACTTGCTGCAAATTCTAGCGCTTCATTTGAAGTATCGTTATTAGAGCCAATGCATATCATCTGCATTACTCCAGCCTTATGCGCTCTATCAATCACATCGTCGCCAACCAGAGGATATTCAGACTCGTGAATGTGGCAATGTGTATCAATTAACATACTAGGCCTTTGGAGTACCGGGCGCTGTGGTATACTGATAAATCTTTGGGAACAATACACCTTCTGAGACAACTATTTTGCCAGTTTCAAATGTCTTGTGTATGTGTTCGGCTGTAGTTGGTAAAAACGGCACTAGTAGGTCGCCAATCTGCAAAATAGCACCAGAGGCATAGGAAAGCACTTCGGATAAATGAGCTTCAGCCTCTTTATCGGTGCTAATATTTTTAGCAATCTGCCAAGGTTTAATATTCTCAATGTATTGGTTCAGACTCTTGACCATATGCCACACTTCATCGATGGCCCGGTCAAATTGCAATGATTCCATCGCCTCATGATAAGCACCCATATCGTGTTCGGCATGAGTAATATCACCAATAACACCAGCTTGATAACGCGTCACCATGCTACTAATGCGCTGAATCAAGTTGCCTAAGTCGTTAGCGAGTTCGCCGTTATAAGCATTTTCAAACTTTTCCCAAGTAAAGTCGCCGTCATCAAATGTTGGAATATGTTTCGAGAAGTAATAACGAAAAGCGTCTTGACCATAGTCATTAATTATAGCCATCGGGTCAATTACATTACCGACTGTTTTACTCATCTTTTGTCCAGAGGCATTTACAAATCCGTGGACTAGTAGACGTTTCGGCAACTGCAAACCTAGACCTAATAACATTGCCGGCCACAAACCTGCATGAAATCGCATAATATCTTTGCCAATAACTTGTACATCGGCTGGCCAGTAATTTTTCCAATCCTCGTTGTCTGGATAACCTAATACCGTTATATAGTTTGCTAACGCATCTAACCAAACATACATGACTTGGGTTGGATCATCTGGTACTGGTACACCCCAACTGAGGTTCTTTTTAGGACGAGATATACTGACATCCTGTAGGCCGTTTTTTATTAATTCCAGAAACTCTTTTTTTCTGAATTCGGGTAGAATTTGCATTTCATCGCTAGCTATCGTCTGCCTGACCGTATTAGTAAAGTCGCTGGCTCGGAAATAATAATTTTCTTCTGATAAGCGTTGGTATGGCTGGTTATGGTCCGGACATGTACCATTATTATCCGTAGCTTCCTTATCCGAAACGAATGCCTCACAGCCCACGCAATACCAACCCTCGTAAACATTTTTATAAATGTGAGGTTTGAGAGTTTGCCATATATATTGAACTGCGCCCAGGTGATGCTGGTCGGTAGTGCGAATAAAGTCCGTATAGCTTGCGCCAACCTTCTGCATCAAATTCTCGAAGTTCACATAAGTTTTGTCGGTATAAGATTTCGGGTCAATCCCAAGCTCAGCAGCCTTGGCTGCTATTTTATTGCCATGCTCGTCAGTTCCAACCTGAAATCTAACCTCTTGGCCATTTTGTTTTTGATAACGCGTCCAAATATCAGCCAATAAATAGTCAAGAGCATTGCCAATATGAGGCGTGCCATTAACATAAGGTATCGCGGTTGTTATATATAATTTTTTATCCATGCTTACCTATATTGTAACAGAGAAAATTACATTAGTCAGTCGCTTCCAGTCGTCAAGACTCAGTGATTCGGCGCGGTCATCAGGACTGATGCCAACACTATTTAAAATACTCTCAGCTTCTGTCTTTGATAGATTCAGACCACCCGCTAGACTACTGCGGAGTTTTTTACGTTTAGCAGAGAAACCGGCTCTAACTACCCGAAAGAAATCACCTTCACTATCTGGGTTAATGATTGGTGAAGTTCGAGTTTTTAGAATAACCACTTGACTATCGACTTTTGGTGGAGGCGTAAACATGTCAGCTGGCACTACATCGCCCAAGGTAACTTCGGCGTAGACTTGAGCGCTAATAGCTAATATGCTCATATCTCCCTGTTTCGCCGCCAACCTCTCGGCCACTTCTTTTTGGACCAACAAAACTGTAGTTTCAGGTTTATTGTCGCTGGTCATAAGTAATTGGATAATTTTGCTTGTAATGTAATACGGGACATTAGCAACAACTTTATAGTTTTGACCCAATACCCCTAAATCAAACTTAAGAATATCCTCGTTAATCACTCTTAGATTCTTTCCCGGGAACTGTCCAGGCAATTTTGCTGCTAACTCGGAATCAAACTCCACCGCCACTACATTATCGGTTCGCCGCAATAACTCGCTAGTCAGCGTACCGAGCCCTGGACCAATTTCTAGTACAGTATCACCGACGTTGATGTTTGCGCAGTCGGCTATATTACTCAGAGTCCACCTATCTTTCAGCCAATGCTGGCCCAGTGATTTCTTGTTTTTCAGCCCCATCTAATGACTCGCTAAAATATTCTGGGCATACTGAATGCGGTTTGATTCCATACACAGACCACAACGCTCATATTGATTCTGGAAAATCTGGACAGCCGTTACTAAAGAATTTGTCGCTTTGATAGCATTTCCAACCTTGGCATAGTTTGTAGTTAACTCGTAATATAGGAAATCTAGCTGGGTATAGATATTGGTTGGGTAAGGTCTCGAATAAAGTTGAGCCCTGCGCGATCCAGTCCACTGCGCCAAACCATCGCCATCGGTCCTAAAACCATGCTCTTGCCTTAGGTTACCCATAATACCGGCGGTTTGGATTCGACTGAAACCATGACTGGTTAGGTACTGCCAAGTTATGTTCTCATTTTCACTTGGAGTATTATACTGGCCCATGACGCCAACTTCCTCAACTTGTTTTTGAGCTGGCTTAATCATCAAACTGACGATTTCCTTACGTGAAACTTCTTGGCCATTTTGCATTTCGATTTCATAGGTTACGCTACGTTGGCCACTAACACCTGCCATTTTAACTAATACATAGCCCATCGGTTTATCGGCGTTCTCAATTTTTTCAACGTCGAAATTAATTACTTCATCGATCGTAACAACCTGTTTACCCTCTCGCCAGATTTTAACATTCATACCAGATACAATTGGCGTTGACTGATCAACTGAAATCCTGTCATTGGTTGTTAACTCGATATTCTTTTCTTTCAGCATGTCGCCGACTGTCTTTGCCTGAGTTCTTACTAATGAAGTCCGACCGTATAAATTAAAGTTGAATGTGATAGCGCGTTTAATGTTAAGCTGGATACCCACCCCATCGGTGATGTCAGTCGGCTTACTAATTGTCGTTATGTCCTCGGGATAAAGAGTGATACCGGCGGCAGCGGCTATTTGCTCAGGTGTTTGATATGGCGTAACAATTTTCTGACGAACACTACCGTCAACTATTATCACCGGCCTGGATCGATATATATTCACTCGGTAGCTTGATGCTGTCATTTCTTCTTTTACGCCAGGTTCGACAAAGTCGGTATCGTCTATTTTGATACCCGCCTCGTTGATAGCGTCACCAATTGTTTTGGCGCTCGATAGAATTACCTTCTCTTGACCACGATCATAAATAGTTACCAATTTACCAGAGTTATCAGTGGCGTGGCTTGCGCTTGCAATAAAGACAGCCCAAAATGTGACGAACAAAAAAGCCAGCCCTATCAGGGCATAGATTGAGACGGCCCACCTGCGCTGTAACACTGTCTTCATTTATCCTCGCTAGACTCCACAGTTTGCGTTCTATTATAACAAATAGGCTGTCCTAAAACTAATTTAGTTTCTCGAGTCTGGCATATTCAGCGTTTAGTTTTTTAGTTCTACCGTCATCAAACTTAATAGTTAATGCTAAACCATCTATATCAACCACTTCACCTGAACCAAATACTGCTGAACGAACTCGTTCGCCAATTTGAAATGGTTCGTCACTATAAAAATCTTGCGAATCATCACATTCAACACGCGTCTCAGGCGTAAACGAGCTGACCTGCTCACCCATGTCAGATATAAAACGCGACATCGGATTATAAGCACGCTGACCAAATTGCAGTCGACTAGTCGCATAGGTTAAGTGCAATTCCTCGCGGGCTCTAGTCATACCAACGTAGGCTAGACGTCGCTCTTCCTCTAATTCTGACGTCCCGGCTTCATAGACCCTAGCATGTGGCAATATACCCTCTTCCATGCCAGTAATAAATACGACAGGAAACTCTAGGCCTTTTGAGGCATGTAGTGTCATTAAAGTCACACTATCACCAGAGTTGCTATCATCAGTACTCGACATCAATGCAACTTCTTCTAAAAAGTCGGGTAATTCAATAAAATTCTGCGCATCAGATAATAATGAACCGATATTAGCTTCGCGGTCCTCAGCCTGAGGCGTGCCATCGGCGATATAGTCACGATACTTGGTTAGCTTGATTAAGTTCTCGATTAATTGAGCCGGTGTTAGTTCATGAGATTGCAATTGAAGGATGCGGAGTTTCTCGCCTAAATCCGTTAAGGCTTTTTTGGCGCGTGGCGTCAGGCTACTTGTCTCGTTAACATTACCGAGGGCCGCGATAATATCCATACCACTGCCATACTGCCAGGCTAAAAATCGCTCTAAACTAGTATCGCCGATTCCTCTGGTTGGTACATTCGCGATGCGGCTGAAACTCATTCTGTCCATTGGCTGGTATATCAGCCTTAGGTAGGCAATAATGTCTTTAATTTCTCTGCGGTCATAAAATCGGACACCACCAATAATTTGATACGGGATGTGGTAACGCAGAAAAGCGCGTTCTAGTGTGTAACTTTGGGCGTTAGTGCGGTACAAAACAGTAAAGTCGCAATACCTCCTGGCGCCTATGGCAACATGTGAAGCAATACGCTCGGCGACTAGGTTTGACTCCTCTGCCTCATCGCGGGTTTCATGCACTTGAACTGGAGTACCAGCACCCATAGCGGTCCATAATTTCTTTTCCGTGCGCTGCGTATTCTTGTGAATGACATTAGCAGCGGCATCAAGGATATTACCAGTACTGCGATAATTTTGCTCTAACTTAATGACTTTGGTGCCTTTGAAATCACGTTCAAAGTTCAAGATATTAGTAAAATCAGCGCCACGCCAACTATAAATCGACTGCCAGTCGTCACCAACTACGCAAATATTTCTATCATCATTGATGAGTAGTTTCACGATATTATATTGAGCCGCGTTAGTATCCTGATACTCGTCGATTAAAACGTGTTTGAAATGAGCCTGCCATTTCTTACGAACGTTAGGTGACTCTTTTAATAGTCGGACTGTCTCGATCAATAAATCATCAAAATCTAATGCTCCAGCTTTTTTGCGGCGCACTTCATACTCTTGATAAATTTTTGCAATATTCTTTTGATTCGGTGCTTTGGCAAGATTAGCATAAGTTTCTGGGTCGACTAGGTCATTTTTCGAACTAGATACAGCAGCACTAACCGAGCGGGACTTGATATCAGTTTCGCTAATCGATAGCGATTTCATTACCTGTTTTATTAACCCCAAGCGGTCGTCTTCATCATATATAACAAAATTGTGCGGCACGCCGATTGAACCACCATCAATCCTTAGAAGCCTGACACAAATGCCATGAAAAGTACCCATCCAAGGCATAAAACCACGCTGTGAGCTATCCTGTCGAAGTAGTGACCCTAGCCTACTACGCATCTCTTTAGCGGCCTTATTCGTAAATGTAACCGCTAGTATATTTTCTGGTCTAATACCTTCATTTGAAATCAGGGATGCGATGCGATGTGTTAAGGTCTTAGTTTTACCACTGCCGGCGCCAGCTAAAATCAATACCGGACCAGTGGCCGTTATTACCGCCTCTTGTTGCGGCTCGTTTAATCCTGCAAGTAAATCCATTGATAATAATTATACCAGAGATAATACTAAAGATTTGGTGCTATATAGATGAAGAACCCGGCACCAGCGGCGGCGCCTAATATAATCAGTAGAACGATTAACAATACCCACAGCCAACCTGATTTCTTTTTCGGTACCACTAACGACTTATGGTAGTTGTCGGTATTGTAGATGGCACCGCTAGTTTGCTCACCGGTACTGGGATGTTCTTCGTATTGCTGAGCTATAGAACCAGTTGACTGAGGCTTAGGCGCGTCACTAGTCTCTAGTACTGGATTAGTTGCTGGTTCTTCGGTCGGCTTATCATCAACCAACTTACCAACCGACTCATCTGATTCAATCTTTAATAATTCGTCTTGTAGTTCATCTGGTAGCTTCTCGGCTTCATCTTTGGGTTCCTCTTCTTTGACGTCAGATTTTGGACTATCTGTTTCAATAACTGATTGATTAGTTACCTCATTAGTTAATTCGGTAGGCTGTTCAGTTTGATCGCCCGAGAAAGCACCGAGTGGACGCTTGTCAACTACGGTACCTGGTATAAAAGGTGACTCTAGTGGTTTTTCTTCGACTGGCGCAGGATCCGGGTTAGTAACCGGTGTAACGGATTGAGTTTCCGGAACGGTAGCTATAGCTGTAGGTGTAGCAACTTGATCAACCGGTTTAGGCTCGATTGGACTAGGTGAACTTGGTGTCGGTACTACAGTAGACACGGCTGGTCGGCGTGTATTTGACGATGTGTGAACTAGGTCCATGAATTGGCCAGTACTACGACGACCAGCCAGAGAAGGAACAGCTGGTGTTGGCGTAGTAGCGACTGTTGGATTTGCATTCACTATCGGGATAGTTGGCAATGCACCTAAAGGCTTTGCGGATGCAATGTTAACAGTACTACTGACATCAGAGCCACCCAGGTCCAAGACTTTTTCTGCCGGCTCGCTATCGTCTTTGATAGCTGGTTGATCAGAATTATCGGAAAGCAACGAACTGACGGCTCGGTCTAATTCTTCGAAATCAATATCTTTCACACCCCACCCCTATCGATTCTTATCATGTGCTTTTTTAATTATCTCATTAAAAGTAATGGCATTCAAACTGGCCGCACCAACTAATAAACCGTTGATACCGTCGATATTCAGATATTCGGCTACACTACTTGGCGTCACACTACCACCGTATAATACTTTTATCGAATCAGCGGCGCTTTTACCGAATAGGTGGGAAATCTGACGCCGAATCGCCTTAACTGCCTCGGCGACTTCGCTAGGCGACACATCGACTGGCTCTGAACCTTGGCCGGCGCTAATTGCCCAGACTGGTTCGTAGGCTATAATGACCTGATCCAACTCATCACTGGTGATATTAGCCAAACCACCGTTTAATTGGTCGTATAAAACATCTTGAGTCTCGCCGCTACTGTGCTCCCATGCCGTCTCGCCTATGCAAAGGATTGGACGAATACCGTTACGAATAGCGGCAGCAACTTTATTACGAACATCTTTATCAGTCTCATGAAATATATGACGACGCTCAGAGTGGCCAACCAGAGCGTACTGTACCACGCCACGCAACTGAGTAGCCGACACCTCGCCAGTATATGGACCCTGATCACGCCAGTAGAAATTCTGAACCGCTAGTTTAAATTGACGCGGATTAACCTGTAAACTCAAAGTTTGTAGCGCTAGCGTAGTTGGCGCCAATATCACCTCGACATCGCGGCGATTTTTAACCAACCCAGATAATTTATGTAAATACAGACTAGCCTCATGAATATTGAGATTCATTTTCCAGTTGCCGATGATAAACTTCTTGTCGCCCGCCATTTAATAGTTTCGTTTATGCTTACTTTGAGTCTAAGTTTACTCTAATTATCGTGTCGCGTCTAGTAATTCGACTATCTGTCTTGCCCAAGTTTGCGAACTTTAATTGTGTCAGTCGAGCCAACCATGCCAGGGTGCTTACCGCTCACCACTACTAAAGTGGTTTGGCCGTCACCAAAATAACCTTGAATCTTGAGTTCCTTGGCCATCTCGTATCCAGACTCTTCCCCATCTGGTCGAACGTAACTGCGACTAGCATAACTTAAAGCTAGCTGCTGCGCGGTACGTAATTCGCTAGTCACACAGATGATTGGAATATTTGGTCGATGAGCCGCCACGTTAGCCGCCATCGCACCCGACCTTGTCTCTACCACGATAGCCTCAGCGTTAATCTGCCTAGCTAAACTAATAGATGCCACACTAATAGCGTCACGAATCTTTTCGTTATCATGCAGTTTATCTTTTAACACCTCAACCGGTTCGTTGTCTTGAGTATAAAGGATCACTTTCTTCATTTCAGCCACAGCTTGCAACGGATAGTGCCCATTAGCTGTCTCGTCAGATAACATCAAAGTGTCGGCGCCTTGAATAACCGCATTAGCGATGTCACTAACCTCGGCCCTGGTTGGCTCAGGTGCATTAACCATACTGGCCATCATCTGAGTCGCGACGATACTTAATCGACCGTATTTACGACACAAACTGATGATTTTTCGCTGTATAATCGGTACGATTTCGGCACCAGCTTCGACAGCCAAGTCACCACGCGCCACCATAACACCGTCGCTGGCCTTCACGATTTCTTCTAATACACCATCCTCAATAGCGGCTTTCGTCTCAACTTTGGCAATAATTTGTGCCGTCGACCCGTTAGTTAGCAGGATTTGACGCAGGTTTTCAATATCATCGGCACTCTGCACGAAACTAAGTGCTACGTAGTCAAAATCTCGCGTAGCACCGAATTCAATATCTTTAATATCTTTGGGTGTCAAAATATCACCAGCGAAGTCAGTATCAGGCAAATTAATACCCTTGCGACTCATCAATGTGCCAGAGTTTTCTATATGTACCTTTATGGCGGTGTCGCTAACGATTTCTTTAACGGTAGTTCTAATCTTGCCGTCAAAAATATATAACCTCTCGCCCTTTTTCACCTTCTCGGCCAGGTTATACTGAACCGGAATCGTCAAACCCTCATGCTCAACTCCGAATGCCAAGATTATATCGTCACCAGTGGCTACGATAACGTCGTCTTTTAGGTTGCCTAAGCGTATCTTTGGACCCTGCAAGTCCTGTAAAATCGCCACCGGCTTACCAGTCTTGGCGGTTGCCTGGCGAATCCAGCCAATCTGCTGATCGCGCTCTTCGTATGTACCATGACTAAAGTTCAACCTAAAACCATTAACACCAGCCAAAGCCAATTCCTGAATCATCTCTGGTGTGCTTGTTTTTGGTCCAACTGTTGCTAGTATTTTTGTTCTTTTAAAAATTATTCCCATTTGACTAATTTTAACACAAGCAAGACCTAAATAACACTCTATTTACAGATAAGTAGCCCAGCCGAAACGTTGTAATCTTGCAGGGTTTCTAATCACGGTTGATCCCACTGGGAAGGCGGTCGCTACGCTTCCTATTTCCGCTCAATAAATCTCGCTTCACGAACCCCATTTGCTATACAAAAGCTCAGGTCCGGTTACTGTTAGGTGGCCAAATTAAATAACCCATCTTCGAGGGATGGGTTATTTAATTTGGTGATCCCACCGGGAATCGAACCCGGGTTGCCAGGATGAAAACCTGGTGTCCTAACCGTTAGACGATG
>DAISKS010000003.1:0-19611 GCA_036820845.1 Candidatus Saccharimonadota bacterium | reverse complement strand
CAACCGTATTTACGAATGGAGTATTCGGCAGTCGCTCGGCTATATCGGTTTCAATATCCTCTTTAATACCTGGTAGTGATTCGTAGCCACGTTCGATGTATTGGTAGACGTGCGTTAAGGGATCGTTAACGCCTAATTGGTCGGCCCGGATTGCCAAGCTACCTAATCGAGCAACCCGTCTATCGTGTAATCGTTCAATGCTTCCACCCCTTGCTTCGAGGGTACGATTCGCTAGTAATATCTCCAAATTAAAAATCCCCTATTCGCCCGAATAGGAGTTAAAATAAACTACTACTCCTGCTCGGGAGATTTAAAACTGTATCGGACTTCGCTGTTTAGGCGTTACCGTTGCGGCACAGTTCCGGATTTACACCGGATTCCAGTTAGTTGCTTGTTAATGTATGTATTATGTACCATATATTTGCGATTGTCTAGCTAATAACCGATAAGTAGCATTTTGCGGAGCGCTTTACCTGCTAGTCGCCTATCTAGCCCGGCACGATGAGCAGCCCGAACGACCTCCGTCTTAGTGTGTGGTTCGATATCCCTGGAAATGTTTATAAAACTAGCCAGAGCGCCAATACTCAGTTGCTGGATGCTAAACTGCGGTAATCGTTTGACGTCCTCTTTGGCATCAAAAAATGAATCAAGGTGTATACCAGCCACCGACAGGGCGTCGAGTTGTTGCCAGGCATGGTTATTTTGGTCCTCTCGATAGTCTGGGTCTTGATATTTGAGCAAATTGATACACTCTGATGCTTCCTCGGCGCGTGCTATAAAATGTTGCCTGATTGTCAAAGTGCGGTGGCTATCGATGTTAGCCCAAATAAGTCGGTCGGCGGCATGTAGTAAATGGACGTCATCTTGGTCAAGTTCGAGTAATTTTAACAAGTCAGATGCTTCATGTGCTTTGGTCGGATTAACTTCGGATACGTCATCAGCTATAGCTAACCCTACCATCGTTTTTTTCCACTGAACTCGCTCAACACTACTCGCGGGCATACCAATTCCAGTCGCAGTTTCGGACAGAATCTGACCACACTGTGCGTAGAATTGCATATGTTGAATTTGATTAGGGTTTATCACTTTAAAAACCAATTTTATAAAATAATAAAGTGATTATGGCAATAATATAGGATTATTGCAAGCATAAGTAGCTAAATGTTTTGCCATTGTTTTTTATTTCGGGCATCACTATACTATTTGTTTGTGGCTATAGACGTAATTATTGGTTTGCAACGTGGCGATGAGGGTAAGGGTCGTTTTGTCGACATGCTTGCTGATGAACATGATATTGTGGCTCGTTTTAACGGTGGTAATAACGCCGGACATACCGTTGTATTACCCGACGGTCGCGAGCTGGCCCTACACTTAGTTCCGTCTGGTATCGCTCACCCGCACACTATGAATGTGATTGGTAACGGTACACTAATTAACCCAGCAAAGTTGTTGGAAGAAATTGATTCAATTCGCGCCAAAGACATCGAAGTTTCGCGCGATAACCTAAAGATTAGTTCAGCGGCTCATTTGATTTTGCCGCATCATATATTCGACGACGAAATTCGCGAAGCCGGCTCTGGCGGTCAAGGCAGCACCAAGTCTGGTATCGCCCAGGTGTCGTCATTTAAAGCGATGCGTACTGGAATTAGGGCCGAGATTATTAAAAATGACCTCAGTAAATTAGAGGAAATCGTCCTAGATGCCCTTGTCGCTCAGCGACCATTCAGGGATGCTGCTGGTCTTCCTAAAATTGATGAAAAGTTAGTCGCCACAGAGTACGTGGCTGACGCCAAATTATTGTACGAATTTATTACGGATACCGTTTTCTATTTGAACCAAGAATTGCGTAAACTAAAACCAGCTCGTGTGCTAGCCGAAGGTGCGCAGGCTTTCTTGCTTGATATAGATCACGGTATGTATCCATTTACCACTTCAACTTCTACTACGACTGGCGGTGTTTCGACTGGCTTGGGTGTGCCACCGTCATTTATCGACAAAGTCTATGGCGTTGTTAAGGCCGTTCAGTCTCACGTAGGCGGCGGTCCTTTTGTGACTGAAATTTTTGACGAAGAAGTCCTCAGAAAACTACATGGCGATATGAGCACGATTGATGCCGAAAAAGGTACAACCACAGGACGAGTTAGGCGTTTGGGGTATTTGGACCTGCCGCAAATTCGTCGCGCACTGATGGTTAATGGTGAAGAGGATAAGTTAGCAATGGCATTATCGAAACTCGACTGGGTCCAGCGCTTTGGTGAAAAGATACCGGTTTGCGTGGCTTATAAACGCAAAGGCAAAACGCTACAGATTGCGCCGGACGCCGCGTATAAGTTAGAGCAGAGCGAACCAGTTTACGAATATTTGCCCAATTGGACTGAAGACATTCGTGATGTTCGCGAGTTTGATAAATTACCTGAGAACGCACAAAATTACATAAAGTTTATCGAAAAACAAACCGGTGTCAAAATATCAATGATTGGTATTGGCCCACAACGCGACCAAGTAATTATAAGATAACCTATGTTTAAACGTCTGTCGGACTTGTTGAAAAAATTCATAAGCGACAAGCACGGTAAAATTATCATCTGGCAAGCACCAAACTTGCCACTTATGGGTTGGTTTACTTTCTTTGTAACTTCACGACTATTTTCGGGTCAACTTAGTTCGGGTTTCAGTCAAGTAAGTACTGCGTCGTTATTTGTCTGGGCATATCTAGAAATCACCGACGGGACTAACTATTTCAGACGGCTTTTGGGCGGAGTCGTGATGTTTATAATCGTTCTGAGTTTTTTCGGTTAATAACTTACATTACGCCGCTTCGGCGTCGTCAGTTTCTAGCGTCTGTTGTGGCGAGATAACTTCCTGAACATCGACATCTGGAGCTTTAACTTCTAGATCTGGAGGAGCTAACCCTGCCTCAATCATAAGACTACACATCACCTCTCGTGAATAATAAGTGCGCTCGACGCCTTGAATATCTTCCATTGTTTTAGTCGATTCCTGATAGTCGTCTAACCTTCGTCGTATCCAACCTTTATGTTTATTGTGGACTATCCTGCGTAGCGCACTGAAAGTAAACCAATCCTTACCACCCGGTTCTAGGATGTCTTCTGGTAAAGCTCTTAACTCGTCGATAATTTCGGGCGGGAAGTGTTCTAATACTCGATTCCTAATACTAATGCGAGGCTCCCCTTTTGATTTTACGTGCGGTAACCTAAGTGTCACCCAGCTGGCATAATGCCCTAGTTCTTTAGCAATTTTATTGACTGTAACGTAATCTCCGGCTTTTTTATAACTATCTAGTTCCGACATCTCTTTTAGTAATCTATTAAAGACGGATGGCGGAAAGTGGATCCGCTTTGCGCCGTTAACATCTAGCATTTGTCGACCTTCTAGCTTATATTCTTCTAAGCTAAGCCTTGCTGACACCCATTCCTCTGATCGTGTGGGCGCGATTTTGTCGACAATTGCGTTCGCAGTCAGCCAGTCACCAGCGGTCATTTGCTCGTGATACCGTTTGACTTCCTCCACGGTGTCTGGTGGATAGTATGTAAAAATACGACCACTCTGCGCTGCGCGACGATCCTCACCATTAATACCGAGTACTTCCAATACCCCTCTTATTGTTACGGGGTCTGATTTCAAGATACCTTCTAAATCAGTTATATTTACCCAGTCATTATCCAGTGGTGTTGACAGTATCATTTCGCGAAGCCTCAAGGCGGCTTTTTTTGGGAAAAATTTAGCATTATGATCGCCGGGTCTTTTATCGCGAGGTTCGATTCCAGTCTGCTTAATATTTATAGAAACCCATTTCTCATGTTTTTCAACTACATCTGCAATCTGGGCGTAGTTTAAATAATCATCCGCATTTTCGTATCGAACCTGCCAGTTTATCTCATCTCGGATCACCTCGGTTGATAATGGCGGGTAATAGGTTATATCATAGCTGACTCCAGGGGCTTTCCTTCTGGTGTGTTCAATCCCTAGTTTGTCAGCCATTTCCCGTATTGTAATAGACCGGGCACCGATTGCTTTTGCTATTTCTGCAGATTGAATCCATTCTGATGATGGCTCATGATCGAGTTTAGGTAAGATGTGAGAGATGCGGTTTTCGAAAGGGATAACAATGCTGGGCTCAGACACCGAATGTTTTGGTATGTAGCTATCAATCACTATTTTTGGGGACATATTATTATATATTTTAACATTATTTTTAAGTAAAGTCCATACCATTATATTGACTAACAAACCTCTTCGTGATATAATATTGGTTTTAAATATAGATATTTTTTAGACTATCTCGTCCGGATTACTCTGGTTGTCGAGGTTGAATGCTAAAGATTATATCCTTTATCGGATAAGTAGTAATAATACGCTGGACCAGCGGATGCCTCAACTGAATAAGTGCCAATAGCGCCCGTGTCTTCGTTGAGTAGTTCTATTACGTCGTCGAAATCGTGATAGATATTTCCAAATCCCCGTTCGACTACTTCGTTTTTAGAGCTACCAGGCATTACAGCCCTACATTCGCCCGATGGGCTGATGATAAAGTTTCGACCAGCCAAGCTGCCGATTGTCCTAATAACAACTTCATTAAATTTACGACCGGCGTATTCGACTGACTCTTGGAAATATTTCGCGCCAACTTTCGCGCCTTCGATTGATCGGCTGGATACGAGGACTGAATCTCCGTATAGTCCCGGTCGACGAATTACTTGCTCGTATAAAACCCAACGTAATCTTGATATATCTATACCTGATAATTCTAGATAGTGCGGGATTTGTTGAATATAGTCGACATTTCCAGGGTTAACAAGCGTGCGAACAGAAGTTTTTAGTTCGGGATGAGTCGATTGAACCAACCTCAGAGCATCAGTGGCAATTCTAAGCCCGCCGTCATTAAGCCGTGGATGATTTCGCCAAGTAGAGTTCACTGCTGCGTTAGGGCCATCAATAGGTATGCCAATTGCGCTTAACTGGCCAAGTATTCGAGCTAATTGTTTATATCGGTCCAGCCCAGTTGTGGATAGTGAAACCTCGTGCTTCATATCGACTAATCCATCGACTAGATCAACTAAATACGGTTCGAGTAAGGCTTCGCCGCCACTCAATACTACTCTGGCGACAAAGTCGTCGGGTACGCCACGTAAACGTTCAAATATTTCCAGTTGTTGACTGTGACTCAGTTTCTCGGGACATTGGTACGGTTTGGTTCCCCAGCAGTCGGGACAACTAAACTCACATCTGGGCGTAACCTCGAGGTCGATGACGTTTGGGGTATACAGGATTGGCGGGATTTCTTCATCCGGTTCGATTTCGAATGTTCCGCAATATTCTGCCATTACATATATATTCCGAAATAATCTAACTAAACACAAGCACAAGCGGTGCATTTTAACAGCATGTCTGACATAATAGAGTCATGATTAGGCGATTATTTTTGCGCTCCTGCGCCTGGGTTTATTTTCACGCGGCCAAACCGATCTTATTTCGAATACCACCCGACGTTGTTCATGAACGTATGATTGCGATGTCTTCATTTATAGGAAAATTTCCACTAACCAGGTGGATGCTAAGGGTTATGTTTATCAAACGTTACGATTCATTAAAGCAGCGCTACCATGGCATCGACTTCCCTGGCCCGGTAGGCTTGTCGGCTGGTTTTGATAAGAATGGCGAAGTTCTGCCAGCCATTGCGGCGCTTAACTTTGGTTTCGGCGAAGTTGGTTCGGTCACCGCCATGCCCTGTGCTGGTAATCCGCGGCCATGGTTTTATCGTTTACCAAAAACCAAGTCAGCTGTGGTGAACGCTGGTTTAGCAAATCAGGGCTCACAGCGGATACTGGCGCGCCTAAATCGCATAAGACCGTCGGTAATCAGTCGATTCCCCATTATTCTGTCGGTGGCAAAGACTAATTCATGCGAGGTAGTGAGCGAAAAAGAAGGTATAGATGACTATGTCGTTACCGCCCGACGTGCCAAAAAATCAAAAAATATCAATGCAATTGAGCTTAATATATCTTGCCCTAATACATACGGCGGCGAGCCATTTACTGATCCCGCCATGTTAGACCGTTTGCTTGAATCAATTGACAAAGTCGGCTTGAAAAAACCTGTGTTCGTCAAAATGCCAGTCGATTTGAAATGGATTAAATTTAACCAGCTATTAGAAGTTATTGTCAGACACGAAATCGCTGGTGTTACTATTTCTAACCTATTCAAAGATAGATCCCGAGTGGAAATACTGGATGATTTGCCAGACAGTGTAAAAGGTAACCTGAGTGGAAAGCCAACTTGGCAAGTAAGCAACGAACTGATTAAGAAAACATATCAGAACTATGGCGACAAACTGACGATTATAGGTGTCGGTGGTATTTTCACCGCTGAGGATGCCTACGCTAAAATTCGCCTAGGCGCTAGTTTGGTAGAAATCATAACTGGCGTTCTTTTCAATGGGCCACAGCTAGCAGCTCAAATTAACCACGACCTAGCATACTTTGTTAAGCGTGATGGTTTTGAAAATATTCACGAAGCCGTTGGTGTTGATGCTAAATCCCAGAGCTAACTAATCCGCAATAGTCGAAGTCGGTATGTTCTATCCTTACTATCCCACTTAATAATATCGTGAGTGCCATGCCCAATTAGGCTTTGGCCGATTGGACTCTTTGTTGATATTTTCCCGACGGCCGGATCTGCTTCTACGCTATCAACTAGAGTATAGCGAAATTTATGGCCGTGTCTGTCGATTAGATCGACAACCGAACCCAGCATAACTTCAAGCTGTGAACGCTTTCTGGGGATTGGTCGTGCGACGGACAGTAGAGCGTCCTTCTCTTCGATTTCAGTATTAATGTTTTCTAACTCGGCTAATTTCTCGGTTTGTAGCAATTGTTCATCATGACCAAGCTTGCGGTCAATTTCCCTTAAATCTTGTAGGATTTTTTGTTTGTCGTGTTGCAATTGTGCAATTGATTTTTTAAGTTCTTTGATGCCCTTTTTGCTAATAAGTGTAAAGTTTTCGTTTTTTGTAGCGGTTTTCATTTTAACCCCTCCTTTTTGCTTATTGCACTTACTATTATTACACTGCAAACTTAGCGAATGCTTAAAAATGATATGAATGTGGCTATAAAATCAAAAAGAATTTATACTAGTATTAATGAGAGACTACCTGTTGATAATTAAGCGCAACTTGCTGACACCAATAGTGATTGCGGTCGTAGTTTTAGTAGTAATTTTATTCTTTTTGGGGGAGGATCGCGACGCTTTATTTTTGTCGGTAGTAATAGTTGTCAATACCCTGATTGCCGTTATCCAAGAGATTAGGGCTAAATATGCACTCAACAAGTTAGAACTGATGAGTGCGCCGTATGCTCATCGTGTCAGTGATAGTGGCGAGGTGCAGGATATATTATTCAGCGAAATTATAGTAGGCGACGTGCTGCAGCTACAAGTTGGTGATGAAGTACCGGCCGATGGGAAAATCATCAGCTCTACTGGCCTAGAGGTCGACGAGAGTATATTAACTGGTGAATCGGTCGCGGTCGAAAAAGATAAAGGCGCAACAGTGTTGGCTGCATGTTCGGTGGTAGCTGGCAGTGCAACTATGAAGGTGTCATCGGTCGGTGCTGATACTAAGGCCGGGCAGATGACTGTGACATTGAAACGCTATAAGCCACGGCTAACACCATTACAGCGTTCGATATCCACGGCGATAACTTTCCTGACTTACGGGGCGTTGGTATTGTCGATTATCATCCTGGTAATTTATACATTATATGGTGAGTCACCTGTCAGGATATTCAAGACAATTACGGTGGCAGCGGCTACAGTTGTTCCAGAAGGCTTACTGTTGGCTAGCTCTCTACTGCTAGCCTTCGGGGCTATTAAACTGGCGCAGGCGCGCGTCCTGCCGCAGAAACTGTCGGCTATTGAAGCAATGGCATTACTTGATGTTTTATGTGTCGACAAGACAGGTACCTTGACTAGTGACGAGATAAAGTTTGAAAAACTCGAAGTCTTTGATAAAAAATATAAGTACGATAAGTTGGCAGCATTATTAGGGATAATAGCTCGCGAAACTAGTGGCGGCAGTAGTACTGGCCTAGCAATCGTACAAGCGGTTAATATACCAGATAAATACGATGTCAAAGAAATTCTACCATTCTCGTCCGCCCGTAAACTTAGCGGAGTTCGACTAGACTATGAGGGCCAAGACTACAGCTTGATATTAGGTGCTCCAGAATATATCGCTAAGTATGCCGTCGTTAGTCCAGAATGTAAAAAGCGGGCTGAATTAATGGCGAGCGAGGGCAAGCGAGTTCTTCTATTTGCGTTTATTAATAAAACTAGTGTTAGTTTGAAAAAAATGACTAAAGATGCCGGAAAGGTCGTTGGTTTAGTTGTTCTGTCGAATGAGCTTCGAGTCGGAGTCGAAAAGTCGGTCCAATATTTACAGCAGAACGGTGTTAGTATCAGGGTTATTAGCGGTGATAATCCGAATACAGTTCGATACGTCGCCAGTCAAGTTGGAATCATGAATCATCAAAAAGTTTTAACTGGTGATGATTTAAGCAAAATACCTGACAGTGAGTGGGATGACACGGTGTCACAGACGGCTATTTTTGCTAGAGTTCTGCCCGAGCAAAAAGAGCGTTTAATTAAAACATTCGTGAAGCTAGGTAATTACACGGGTATGGTTGGAGATGGTATTAATGACGCCCTGGCGATTAAACGGTCCAACCTGGGTATAGCGATGTATTCTGGCGCTGTTGCTACTCGTCGAGTGGCTGATATTATACTGTTAGATAATTCATTCAATTCCTTGCCATTAGGCATGAGACTGGGAAATAAAATAATCCAGACCATTGAAATGATAGCGACATTATTTTTCCATAAGATAATCTTTGGAGTTGTTTTGCTATTTTCGACTATCTTTGTCGGTGAGCTATATCCGTTCGAGCCTCGCCACATCACTTTTATGAATATATTCCTAGTTACGACACCGACTTTAATATGGACACTAGTACCACCGATACCAAAAACACGTATCTCACCTCGCTACTTTTGGCGTGATACATTGGTCGCAATCGCACCTATTGCGGTGCTGACTGGTCTGTGTATAGCGGCCTCATATATAACACTACGTAACTTGCATCCCGGTGATATCAACGGTGTTAATACATCGACCGTAATAATTACCACCATGTTCGGTATTTATATGGTTCTTTTGGTGCCATATATGTTTGATGTCAAAAACAATCGCCTCGCTCGTTTGGCTCGGCTACTATATATACTTGTTGCTATATTTGTGACCATTCCGAGTTTTGGCCTGCGCTTTATGAGAGAATTTTTCGACTTCGCGACACCAGCCTGGCGTAACGCTTTTCCGATGTTGCTCATAGTTGTACTAACTGTGATACTGCAGTTCATACTCGCCTCTATGAACCGTAAGCGTGTTAAAAACCGAGAGTACAAGACTCTATTTAAACCTCACAATAGTCAATCGGCAAAGTAAAAGTTAGGATTGTATTCGCGCCTGGTTTACTACGAGCGCTGATTCCGCCATGGTGCAATTCGACAATACTTTTGGCCAATGACAATCCAAGTCCGTAACTAGGTTTATCGTTATTTGTTCTTGAGGAGTCGGCCCGATAGAAACGGTCAAAGATATACGGTAAGTCGTTAGATTTAATTCCTGCACCAGTATTTGTGATACTGAACTTAGCATTACTGTCGCGGGTGCTAATCGATATCTTTATCTGCGAACGTGGTTCGCTGTATTGAATAGCATTCTCGACTAGAATCCGCACCAGGTCTCTGATAGCAGTCTCATTCACGCATATTTTTAGCTGTTTCGGTGCTGTAATCTTGAAACGTTCGACTGGTTGTTTGAAATCCTTTATGATCGCCTGTGTAATTTGAACAAGGTCAGCGTTCTCTAGTTTCAGCTTGGCTCCTTCGGTTTTCGATAACCCTAGTAGCATCTCGGATAGCTTGGTTAACTTGTTCACCTCCTCAAGATTGCTTTTTAAAACACCACGTAATTCCGATTTTGTAGCTGTCTTGTCACTTAGGGCTACCTCGAGCTCGGTACGCATTACAGCCAGGGGGGTTCGTAATTCGTGGCTAGCGTCACTCGTAAACCTTGATTGACGTTCGTGGGCTTTTTGCAGCGGGTTAATACTATATTTGGCCAATATATAACTAAATAAACCGCCGATTATTAGAATGGTGATATTCAGTGTAAATAATTCGTAGGCAAGCGCGTCTGCTACCTTAAGTTTTGAACTGTCGCGTATGATATGCGGTATTAATGAATTATCGTTAGTCTCGTTGTTCATAGAAGTTTCTAGACCCGTCTGGAAGTCTTGAACCTTTACTTCTAGGTCATTGACCGCGATTCGGTATAAAGCGAAACTGAATATTAGGCTAAGTGCCATTATGAGGACCATATACCAAATGGTCAGTCGCGTCGTGGCCGATTCGAAAACCCTGGATATATGTCTATTTTGCCTCAATTTTGTAGCCAAATCCCCTGACTGTCTTTAATAACTTAACTTTGTAAGGATCGTCAATTTTCTGACGTAGATATTTCACATAAACTTCAACCGTGTTTGGCAAGATATCGGCATCATAATCCCAAACATGACTAATGATTGTTTCTTTATTGCTTGGTCTTCCCTGATTACGCAGTAAGAACTCCAATAACGCAAACTCTTTACTAGTAAGGTTAATGATATCTCCGCCTCGTTTAACCTCAAAAGTAACCGAGTTAAGTGACAAGTCATCGGCAGTTAGGATAGTCTGTTGCACCTCAACAGGGCGACGAAGTAGCGCGCGGACCCTAGCTAATAGCTCTTCTAATGCGAATGGTTTTACAAGGTAATCATCGGCGCCGGAGTCAAGCCCTTTAGTTCTATCTTCGACCGTCCCCTTTGCAGACAGGAGTAGTGCGGGAGTATGTATTTTGGCTTTTCGCATACCCTTAACGATATCGACGCCGTCGCACTTACCCGGTAACATCCAGTCAATAATAGCCAAATCATACGGCTCAGTGGTAGCCATGGCATAGCCGTCATCGCCGTCATAAGATATATCGACGGCGTAGCTCTCTTGATGCAAGGCCTTTTTTAAGGCGTGGGCAATTTTATGTTCATCCTCGACAATCAATATTCTCATACAACCATAATATAGCAGCTTTGCTTATAAAATGCTTAATTTATGCTATTTAACATCGTAAAGTGCTATGGTGTATAATACATCGTATGAATGTAGTACGTATTGAAATAGACACAAAAACATTAATTAGATTCTGGTTAGTAGTAATAGGCTTTGGGCTAGCGGGTCTACTTATATACAGCGCCAGAACCGCATTATTAGTCATAGGTCTAGCTTTCTTTTTAGCTATCGCCTTAAGTCGACCAGTCAACAAGCTCGCTAAGATACTGCCTAGCAAAAGCCGCGTTTTAAGTACTGCGATTGCATATATTTTTGTCATTCTTTTACTAGGTGTCGTTGCTTTTCTGGTCGTACCGCCAATCGTTGATCAGACGGCTAGATTTGTGCAGAATGTACCAAAGCTGGTCGAATCAACTTCTAATCAATCGTCAAGCCTACATCGGTTAATTGATAACTACCACCTGCAGCCCGAGATTGATAAAGTCGTCGGTTCGGTGCGTGATAATATCGCTGGCTCTGTTTCGAATATCGGCTCGACTCTGCTCGAAAGTATCGGCTCGTTATTAAGCGTTATTGCATCACTAATCCTTATTTTGGTACTGTCATTTTTGATGTTAGTAGAAGGTCCAGTCTGGCTGGGTAGACTGTGGAGTTTATACAAGAATAAAAGTCGTCGCGACCACCATCGTCATCTAGTCGCCGATATGTATAATGTTGCTACAAGTTATATTACTGGTCAATTGACTGTCTCGGCAATTGCCGGTACCGTTGCAGGAATACTAGTGTTCATCCTCAGCTTGGTTATGAATTCACCATCATCCCTGGCTATCCCTAGCGCCGCTATAGTATTCATGGCGTCACTAGTGCCAATGTTCGGCGAGATGATTGGCGCGATGGTTGTTGCCCTAGTTTTGGCATTAAATAGTCTGACGGCGGCATTGGTATTCCTAATATTCTTTATAATCTATGCGCAGATTGAGGCCAACTATATATCCCCTACTATTCAGTCGAAAAAGATAGCCCTGTCTGCGTTGGCTATCCTTACGTCAGTTACTGTCGGCATTTACCTATTCGGCATCCTAGGTGGTATTATTTCGATTCCAATTGCCGGTTGCATTAAAGTACTGCTAGTTGATTATCTAGCCAACAATAGAACGACAGAAGCCTAATATCTATATTCCCAAATAACGCCGCTAGCTGTATCGCGTAGCGTGATGTTTTTGGTAGCTAATTTATCGCGTAGCTTATCAGATAATTGCCAGTCTTTGTTGTTACGTGCGTTGTTGCGTTCGATAATTAACTGTTTTGCATCGTCATCAATGTCGGGGCTGTTATCAATCAGCTCGATACCCAGTAGCTCATCGATAGTTTCCAATAGTCGCACGAAAGTCTGTCTATTAATTTCAGCTAAATCTACCTGTAGCATATGGCTGAATATCTCGTCGACAACACGTAGAGCTTCGGGTGTGCCAAGGTCGTTACTGATGGCATCAATTATGGCCTGATTCGTGACGTGCATAGGTACAGTTTCATTATTAATGTAGTTCTCGTTATCATTCTCGAGAGTATCATGGATTTGATGGCGAATAGCAGCTATATTTAGCCAGTTGAGTCGGCGATTCCTGGCTGCTTGGAGAGCATCGAATGTGAAGTTACCTTCGTTTCGGAAATGGCCTTGCAGAATGAGCATACGAAAGTCTAGTGGCGAAAAGCCCCTATCTGATAGGTTTTCCAATGTGTAGCCGTTACCTAGTGATTTGCTAATCTTTGTTCCGTCAACCTTCAGATGGTTATTATGTAGCCAGTAGTTGGCTAGTTTAACACCAGTAACCGCTTCGGATTGAGCAATTTCGTTAGTGTGGTGAATTGGGATGTGGTCGATACCGCCAGTGTGGATGTCTATGGTATTACCTAGTAATTTCATAGCCATAGCCGAGCATTCGATTGCCCAGCCCGGGAAGCCCATTCTATTTATCCCATCTTCAGTTAGGTCAACTGGCGTCTCCCACTCCATGTCACGTTTTTGTCCGAAACGAGTGAACTTCCATAAGGCAAAATCACTAGGGTTTTTCTTTTCTGGGTTATAGTCAACCCTTGCGCCGGCCCGTTGGTCGTCTAATTGTAAATTAGCAAAATCCGCGTAAGTTGGAAATTTTGATGTGTCGTAGTAAATACCGTCACTAATCTGATATGTGTAGCCCTTTGTTTTAAGTTGGCGTACTGATTCAAGCTGTTCTTCAATGTAATCAGTAGCTTTCGGGAAATACTCGGGCTTAACTAGGTTTAGAGACTCGAAACCCTTCATAAAAGAAGCGGTATAGTATTCGGCTACCTCCCAGGCGGTCTTACCTTCTCGTTTGGCACCTTTTTCTAACTTATCATCGCCCTCGTCGGCGTCACTCGTTAAATGTCCGACGTCGGTGATATTTATCACCCTTTTTACATCGTAACCGTCAAGGTTCAGTATGCGAACCAAAGTATCCCAATATATGTACGCTGACCAGTTACCGATATGGGGATGGTCATAGACCGTTGGCCCACATGAGTACATCAATACCTGACCTGGTTTTATAGGCGCAAAGTCATCGATATGCTTATTCGGAGTGTTATAAAGCCTAATTGTCATTATGGTAGTCCTGCATCGCCTTATCAGTGGCGTCTAACAGTTCGGAGATAATTTTGTCGATTGACTCATAAACACGGAATCCGGCAGCGTAATCGTGACCGCCACCGCCAAAAAATCCCGCTACGGTAGCTGCAATCGGTAGATTACCACGTAGTTTACCTGTAAGTTTTCCATCCGGATAGGTTTTAATAGCTACGCCTAACTCGACGCCCTCGACCAAGCGCATCTCATCCAAAACTAGTACGCTGGGGTTGTATTTGTCGCTATATTTCTCAATTTCTTCCCATGGTATATGGATGATAGCTAATTTACCGTCTAGATAGTAGTCTATGCGTTGTAATAATTCACCCTTGTATCTCAATATGTCAGCCGGCTTTTTCATAAATTCACGGCGCCTTAGCTCTATGTCGTAGTTACTAGCACCGCACTCAGCCAACTTACTGACAATTTGATACGTTTTAGGCGTAACATTTTTAATAGTTAGACCCAAGCTATCGCTCATAATGGCAATCATTAAATTTTCGGCAGCGGTTTTATTAACAGTCCAGCCAGAATTATCTGCAAGTTCGTATATAATTTCGGCAGTCGAGACTGTATTGCCACTCAGTAATAAGTGAGGAAAACTTATGTCCGAATCATCAGAATGATGGTCAATGATAATAACCGGGTGGCTATTCAAGTAGTGTCTTATGCCTGGGGTCTCGAGCACCTTTGTTAGCAAAACTTCTGCAGTTGTGTCTACGATGATAATTAAATCAGCCGTTGTATCAAAGTCTGACTCTACTCTATCCCAACCGTTGATATAGCGCATATACTTGGGTATTTCAACTGGGCAGTATAATGACACATCTTTGCCGATATCGCTCAGGATTTCTTCTAGTGCCAGTGCGCTTCCCAGTGAGTCACCGTCAGGGTTTTCAGCCTGCACGATTGTTATTCGGTTGACTTCATCTACCTGCTGTCTAATATTATCGAACATTAAAAAGCTCTCCTGCCTTCTAGGGCATGGGTTAGGGTGATTTGTCCAGCGTATTCCAAATCGACGCCAACTGGGATGCCGCGTGCTAGTCTGGTTAGCTCAATATCGATGCCAGCTTCCTTGATATTTTTCTGTAGAAATAGCGCGGTTGACTCACCTTCCACACTAGCATTAGTGGCAATAATTACTTCCTGGACATTGTCGTTTGCTAGTCGTTCTAATAATTCAGGTATATGAAGTTGTTCTGGTCCGATGCCATCGATTGGACTAATAGCACCGCCAAGTACATGGTAGGTGCCATTAAATTGCCCAGTTCTTTCCAAAGCGACAATATCAAGCGGTTCTTCGACAACAGCAACTAATGTCTTATCGCGGTTTGTATCACTATAGAGTGGTGATACTTCCTCTTTTTGATCAATCAGGGCAAATGTGATTGGGCAGAATTTAACACCGGAGTGTAGTTGCTCTAGTGATTTCGCTAACCTTTCGCTGACTCGTTTATCGGCGCGTAGCAAAAAGTAAGCGTAACGCTCGGCTGTGCGACTACCAACACCAGGTAGGCTACCGAGCTCATCGATAACCTTCATCAAGGCGGTTGGTAACAACTGAGACATTACGTGGTTTTCCTAAAGTCCTAGATTACCAAGACCACCCATAAGTGGCTTCATTTTTTCGGCAGCGACTTCTTGTGCCTTAGCTAGTCCGTCGCGGATGGCGATTTCTAGCCAATGCTCTAATTCTTCGATATCCTCTAAGTCAACTTGTTCGGGATCGATATTAATTTTCTTAATCTTGAGTTCACCAGTAATCTGGACAACAACAGCACCATCGCCAGCCTCAACTTCGATGATTTCTTTCTTTAATTCGTTCTGAGCCTTGCGTAAATTGTTAATCATTTTCATTTGGTCAAATGCCATAATATATCTCCTTTTGTCTCTCTGTTGTATATAGTATACGTTAACTGGACGTCTTTTTGTATAAGTAAAAACGATCAGCGTCTTTTGATAGTGAGTTTGTCACAATACTTTTTATAGTATAACCATCAAAGTTGCCCTTGGCATCGTGAGTGGTGACAAAGCTATCGCCGCCGGGTTTGTCGATTAATGTAATGCCATGGTCATATTTTGCTACTACAAGGTAAAAATCACGTTCCTTACCACTGACTAGTAGATATTTAGTTCGCGTCGGCAAATACCTAATGTCGTACGAGAAGCTATTGACCAATGATGGTGTATAGCGATAACTATACAGGTAACGATTGACCCCAGATGCCACCAGAATAACAACCATAACAATGACCGGTACCAAGCCGCCGACGCGCGCATACGGATTCTTTGGAAATAGCTCGTACCAATGCGATAGTAAACCGTTTATACCCGATGCCAGCAGAAGTATCAAAGGTATATAGGTAACAGTTGTTGCTGTTGGATTCAATAAAATAATCGGAATCAGACAGGCGGTCCAGATTATCAATACGTAACTTTTAGCAGTTGAACGGTTCAAGTAAACAAAGTATACGCCCAGTAGTATTAGTAGCGCCGAACCAAGCTCAAATATAGGTGTCATAACTACTGTCCCACCTGGGTTTATGAATGAAGCATACTGATTAGCTAGGCTGGATAGATTGAGTGCTAGATTAGGTAGCTTGGTCGGTACACCTAGTAGTGTGAGGATAATATCAGGATGTCGATATATCATCATAGCCAGTGGTGACAATATCGTAATTATAAGCACTAAACCGATAATTATATCCAGGTTCGAAATCTGCTTGATTAAATAACGTAGGTGCGGGTGAAAAATAATAGCCCCAGCAATAACTAATATAATATAAGCCATTAGTGGCGTATATAAATTAAGGGCGGCTGCGACAAAGAATAAAACGACACTCAGTTTGCGGAACTTTTTGCATGATGATATGACACCGGCTAACAATATTAACCAAACTGGCCAAAATATATACATAATGTCTGGTGTACCATTCTGGCTGATAAACATGAATTGACTGGTTGCTAGGGCAATAAGTGTTGCTAGAATGGCTATATTGGGTTTAAACCACTGCTTTAATAGTATCAATATGCCAATAGCAGATAAGAAAGCTAAAATTATAGACGGTAGTTTTATACTGAACAATGAAACGCCAAAAATTATAAATGAGATATGCTGTAAAACATAATATGGCAAATTGACTACATCGACTGACCAGAAATCTTTGAAGTTTGTAGCACTACTTTTTATCACCGAAGTGATTTCAGCTGGTGACAGACCACCGGGTATATGAGTACCCAGAACAACTAGGACCAGTAGTAAAAAGGCGGCGATAGCGCTGTAACCGATGATATAGCGCCACTTGTAAACAAACTCTTTGGTGATATTTAGTTTCCCCATACTGCTATTGATTGTACCACAAGAGAGTTCTTTGTTTAATCGGCGCTCCACTATCTTATTTACGAAACGGCTTCGCGCCATGTTTAGATAAGGGCCCCGGCGCCTTATCCAACTTGGTCTGCAGATGTTTAGTAAACAAGATAGTGAACGCCTTGTCGTGGTGTAATTTGGTTACTCGTGCTTACGGTCGAGCGACATGAAACGTAGACGCTCTGGATGGAAGTATAACTCGACTTTACCGGTTGGACCGTTACGATGTTTCGCGATGATTAGGTCGGTAATGTTCTCACGTTCGGTTTCTGGATTATAGTAAGCCTCACGGTAAATAAACATAACAATATCAGCATCTTGCTCGATAGAACCAGATTCACGTAGGTCAGCTAGTTGCGGGATTTGCGGACTGCGCGACTCAACCGAGCGCGATAACTGACTTAGGGCTACGACCGGTACGTTTAACTCACGAGCGACTAACTTTAAACCTCGTGAAATTTCACTGACTTCCTGGACGCGGTTGCCGCTATCTCTGCCGCTACCCTGCATTAGTTGCAAGTAGTCGATAATAATTAAACCTAACGGGTGCTCATGGTTAGCGCGCCTGGCTTTGGTGCGCATTTCAAGTACTGACATACCAGGGGTATCGTCGATATAGATTGGCGCTTCGGCCAGTTCACCCATGGCATCTGATAACTTAGCAAAGTCATCATCGGATAAATTACCGGTTCGGATATTCCACGCGTCGACGCCCGAAGCATCGGCTAGCATACGGTCGACTAGTTGTTCTTTACTCATCTCGAGGCTGAAAAACAGTACGGGCTGTTTAGCGACTGTGGCGACGTTATAGGCTAGGTTTGTCACCAGAGTAGTCTTACCCATGGCAGGGCGAGCGGCTAGGATAATTAAATCACTGCGTTGCAGGCCGGCGGTCATATTGTCCAAGTCCTTATAGCCAGTTCTGACGCCACGTAGGGCGCCCTTGTTGCGGTGTAGCTCTTCCATGCGGTCAAAGCTCTCGGTCAAGATGCTCTCGATACTAACTAAATCCTGCTTGAGCGATTGATCACTAACGGCAAATAGCTCGGTTTCAGCTTTTTCCAATAATTCCTGCGTACTGGTTTCCTCGTTATAGCCTAGTTCGGCGATATCGCTACTGGCTTTTATCAGGCGACGACGAACGGCCTTTTGTTCAACTAGCTCGGCGTAGGCCTCGGCATGAGCTGAAGTTGGTACGTAGTTTGTTAGTTCGGTTAAGTAGGCCGATCCGCCAACGGTATCAATTTCTTTTTTACGCTTGAGTTCATCAGTCAGTGTAAGTAAGTCGACGGGTTGGTGTTTCTCGTACAGACGCATCATGGCGCTGTATATCAAGGCGTGACGTTTTTCGTAAAAATCCTTGGCTGTGACATGTTCGGAAATATCAGCCAGGGTTTCTTCGTCAATTAAAACTGCGCCGAGTAAACTTTTCTCGGCATCTATGTTCTGTGGTGGCACCTTGCCAGCAACTACTTCCCTAGTCGACATATTACTATTTTACAAAGACTCTAATGAGACTTCTTCTCCGCCACCCATAATAGCAGCTACGGCGGCGGCTGTCTTGTCCACCAGTGGAAGAGCTGTGGGTACGGTGTGGATATCAAGTCCAAAAACGCCAATTTCTTGCAGGCATTTGCTTAGGAGCGAGCTGTACTTAATATCGTCTAATTTCTTTTTATAAAACTTACTATTAGTGTAAATATTAAGCGTATCGCTCTCTAGGACATGACCGCACTTATTCAAGACGCTATATAGTGCAACGTGGTTGGATTTAGTGTACTCAATCAATTTACTCCAGCTAAATTTATCTGCGTCGACTTTAACTGGTGACTTTTTTACTTCGCTAGGTTTTTCTTGGACTGCTTGAGCCTCAAGCTCGGCAATTGTAGCACTAATCTCTTGAACTGGCGCTAGTAATGCTGCCGACTTAGTTGGATTTTTTGGCGTGATATTCGAACCTAGGACGCTGATTAGCTTTAGTTTAGGCTGCGGGCTTTTAGGAACATCGATTAGTCCGTCCAAAAGGCTTAAAAGATGCGGCTTTTCGGCAATCTGATGGCGAATATAGTCCGTTAACTGACTAACCAAAGTACCGATATCAGTTCCCTCGTCAGTTGTCTTTTCGATAAGTTTCACTAACCCAGCTAGATTATTACTTTCGACCGCTTCGATAATCTGATTCACGACGTTTTGCGGCGCCATCCCTAGGATACCTTCAATCACCTCAACAGTAATTTCGTCTTTTCCACCACTGACCAGGCTCGATAGCTGATCAAGTAAACTAATACTGTCGCGGAAACTGCCATCACTTCGCTCGGCGATTAACCGTAAAGCACCGTCGCTGACTTTGATGCCTTCTTGCTTGGCAATATCACCAAGGTGTGATGTCGTGTCGTCGACACTGATTGGT
>DAISKS010000002.1:23155-24506 GCA_036820845.1 Candidatus Saccharimonadota bacterium | reverse complement strand
TTTGTATTTTAGTAGTTACTACTATTTTATCACTGTCAGTATAGAAATCAATTTCGCTACGAAAACCATACTTACCGTCAATATATATGCCTGGTTCAATAGTATAACCGACTTTATCTATTATCGAGGTGGTGCTTTTACTATGAATAACCCCTAAATTGCCGTGACAAGAAGTCGTCCCCAGGCTATGGCCGTAGGCATGAGGTACTAGGTCTTGCAGATGCGAGCTAAGAGTAACTTTTTCGGTTGCCTCACCCAGTTCACTGTTCTTGATAGGTTGGTTCGCGGACAGTTTGGCTTGTATAAAATCCAAACCTTTATCACGCGATTGGATAACATTATCAAAACCTGCTTGGATTTCAGCTGGCACTTCACCTCCGTACCAAGCCATCCAGGTTATATCAGCATAAGGCGCATTAGACTCATCTAGTCTAGCCCACAAATCAATCATGATCAGGGAATTAGGCTCCAAAACTTTGGCCGTTGCCTCTTCGGGATAATAATGAACAAATGATGTGTTCTCGCGAAACGCTACAATCGGCATATCACCATCCATCACCAAGTCATTTTCACTAAAACGATCAAGAATAAACTGCTGCACTTCGTATTCACTAATACCGTTTTTTAACTTCATCAACTTAAAACACTCGTCCATCACCTGGCAGCATAAGTCGGCCGCCTTTTGGTGTTGATATATTTGTTCATCGGTCCATGATTTCTGCATTAGGCCTATTATGACTAAAATCAATGCAAAAGAGAAGCGCCCGCATAGGGCGCTTCCCGTCTTTCAAGATCTGGGTAGTGTCCTTGTGGGCGCGTGTGCTGCGGGTTCTAGTCGTAGAGCTCGTCGAGCTCAATCTGGAACTCACACAGCAACTTCTGCACTGCCGTCCAGGCATCATCGTCATGGCGGAACGTCATTGCCTTGTCATAGGCGGCGTCCGAAATCGCACGGAAGGTTGAGTCGGGCAGGATGTTTGCTAGCATCTCCTCTCTCATCTTGCCTTCGCTGAAACGATGGACCTTTCCGTTGGTCATGACTGCGACCAACTGTCGGTTGTGGGCGTCTTGCGACCTTGTGTAGAACATGACCGAGTCAACCTCTACCGCGTCGTTCATGACAGTTCCCTTCGTGGCACGTGGCAAATGGCTACCGATTGATAACCAAAGTATATTATACCACAATATAACCTATTAAGTCAATGGCGCTCTACTGTAACTACGCCGCCCCGGACTATGATAGAATTGGTTTAATACTTATGAGCCAGGTAGAAAAGATTACAGGTTACAAGACGCTTAGTGATTTTCTAACTAAGGCCTGTGAAAAGCATGGCCAAAATACCTTATTTAT
>DAISKS010000002.1:4455-23055 GCA_036820845.1 Candidatus Saccharimonadota bacterium | reverse complement strand
TTTCAATTACTAAATCAAAGTACATCATTACATCGAGGTTCATTGCGTCAGCCAACCTGGTTGAATCGGATAAAATATTTTTAGAGGATATGGAAGTTGAACTTCGTAAATACCCTGTTGCTAAAGTTAAGTTTGATGATTCGATAAAAGCCGACGACGTTTTCGAAATTGTTTTTAGCTCGGGTAGCACAGGTGATCCCAAGGGTATTTTACTTACCCACAAAAATGTTTGCGCAAACCTGAGGTCATTGTCTAAAATGTTGAGTTTTCCTAAAAACTACCGCTTGCTGTCGATTGTCCCGCTTAGTCACATGCTAGAGCAAACTGGTGGTTTATTATGCCCAATGACATGGGGTGTTAGTGTCGTCTATCCTTATGCTGTAAAACCAAAGGTTATAGCTAATATTTTGCGGGAGCAAAAAATAACACTAATCCTAGCAGTCCCCGCCTTTTTACAGTTACTTAGAAATACTATTGAGAGAACCGCTAAGCAAACAGGTAAGAGTCGACAATTAAATGCGGCTATGGCTACGGCAAGTAAGTTGTCAAAAAGCGCCCGACGTTTACTGTTTAAACAGGTTCGAAATCAACTGGGTCGTCATGTAACCGAAGTTTATATTGGTGGAGCACACCTGGACTATGGACTAGAAAACTTTTGGAATAATTTGGGTATATCTGTCTATCAAGGCTATGGATTGACAGAAGCTTCCCCACTAATATCGGTCAATACACGTAAAAACAATCGGGCTTATTCAGTGGGTAAAATCCTTCCCGGAGTGAAAGCCAAATTAACCGAAGAAGGTGAAATCCTTGTAAAGGGTGACAACATAAGTCAGGGTTACTTAAACGACAAGGCAAATACTAAATCCACATTCAAAGACGGTTGGCTACATACGGGCGACATTGGCAAAATCGATAAGGACGGCTATTTATATATCGTCGGACGCAAAAAGAATGTAATTGTAGGTCCATCGGGTATGAATATTTATCCCGAAGATATTGAACGAGTCGTACGCGAAGAGGCCGGTGTTAAGGACGTGGTCGTGCATGGACTTGAACATGATTCCGACATCGTCATCACGGCAGTCGTCCTAAAGAGTGACAATAAGCCCAAAGATATTATTGAAATAGCCAACAGGCGCCTAGCTTCACATCAAAAAATACAGAAAGTAATTGTTTGGCCAGACGACGACTTCCCGCGAACGCCAACCCGTAAAACATTGCGTAATGAGGTCATCGAGAAAAGCCAACAAACAGTCGACGTTAAAGGAAAAACAGCTGCTAGTCCAATTTCACATCGACTGATTGAAATATTAGCAGAGGTATCAAAACTACCAGTTGAAAAGATAAAACAAAACTCTAATATTGTAGACGACCTTGGACTGGACTCTATCAGACGCCTGGAATTGGTTTCGAAAATCGAGGACACTATGGGTATTGAAGTCAGCGAAACGGCCATCAACTACGGCGTCAAGGTACGAGACCTTATAAAATTAGTTGATAGTCAACCCAGTGCGACCATCGTGAAAGTGCCCAAATGGAATAATTTATATCCAGTGGTTACGCTGCGCTTGGTTCTTCAGGGAGTAGTATTCACAGCCTTTAGAATATTTCAGAAGGTTAACACTGATGGCGACAAGCTAGATTTTGTCGGTGGTCCCTATATTTTAATCGCAAATCACCAGAGCAACCTCGATGCACCAAGCATTGTGAAGTCCTTACCGGTAAGCGCAAGACGCCAGCTAGCCGTAGCAGCCGCCAAAGATTACTTCTACGAAAACAAGCTTACCGCTTTCCTCTCGCGTCTTATGTTTAATGCCTTTCCATTAGACAGGAAGGGTAATTTAAACGAGAGTCTAACATATTTTGGTAAGGCACTCGACAAGGGACAGTCGATATTGATATTCCCTGAAGGTACTCGAACCCTAACTGGTGAGATGAATGAGTTTCGAAAAGGCATAGGTATCATTGCAAAGGAAATGGGTACGCCGATTGTACCTGTCAAAATATCTGGCAACTACGAGATATTTCCAAAAGGCTCTGCTTTCCCTAAAAAGATTGGTAAAACTACTGTTAAGTTCGGAAAACCTATACATGTATCGCGTTACGATACACACGACGCAATTACGGACGAACTAGAAAAAATATTAAAAGAACTATGATAAATGGACTACGGGCAAGAATAGGTTGCGATATAGTTTCAATAGATCGAGTCGATCAGCTTATCGAAAATCCTGATACGGTGAAAAAAATCTTTCATTCGACAGAACTAGAGCGCTTCACGGCCGAGCATTTGTCGGGAATATTCGCTGTTAAAGAGGCTGGCTTTAAGGCGCTGGGGCTAAGCGATACGCCTTGGTTATCATTTGAGGTTAACTACGAGTCATCAGGTAAACCAATCCTACGCATATCAAACGACCTTTTACCTGACACGGCATCAGTCGATTGCAGTATTTCGCATGACGGTGGAATGGCTATGGCGACAGTTATTATTATGTTGTAATTTTGTCAGTATTTGCTAATATTTATCTATGACGCCATTGGTTGAATCGGAAATTATTGAAAAATTAAAACAATACTCCGAACTAGGAGTTCCTTATTTTCAAGCCAAAGAGAACTTGCTTAAAGCCGGTTATTCGGACAACGACCTGAAACTAGTCGCCTACTCTTACACATACGGCGAAAAACCACCAGAACCAGATCCGGTTAAGCAAGCGATGGCCAAAAATCCCGAATTGGCCGAAAAAATTGCCGCCGGCATAGCTGATGAGATGAAGGCGACCGATGATATGCACGGGTTAAAGGAATTAACAAAAGATGATGTCATCAATGACTCAAATACCAATGCACCCGAAGCACATAGTAAGGTTGTACAGGTCGGCTTGTCTTGGTGGCTTTGGCTGCTAGTAGCGCTAACAATGATTGCTGTAATGTTAACTCTAAAATCACCAATTTGGTACTACGGACTGGTGCCGGCAACACTACTTGTCATCGGATTATTAAGGTTTTTTATCAGTAAACGACGCGTGCAGTAATTCAACTACCTCAAATGGAGTTAATTCAGATGTATTTATATAATTGCCTTTGCCAATACAGTCACGAAAACTCCAAAGTTTATTCCTAACGGCCCGTATTCTATCGGCACCCGTCGTCCAACATTCCCTAGTCTTATCGCGATTTATGTTTACATCCTCGGACGGCCATAATACTTTTATTTCCAATTTATCGCCAAACTCACGTCGAAATATTTCGAAAAAGTTCATGTAATCACCAAAGATAATATAATCGACAACTACATTATTACCATGTAAAGATGCGTCCTTGGCTGCTTGTAATATTTTTTGATGAGCTAACTTTAATCTGTCCAGGTTCTCGGGCAATGATTGGCCGCCGTTTGGAAAAAATTCAGTATCCAGATTATCACCGTCAATCGATGAATAACCATACTGTTGGGCTAGTAATTCAGCTATGGTAGTTTTGCCTGAACCACCCGGGCCAGTTAACACCATCACGAATTGGTTGTTAGTTTTCATATCACTAAATTATAGATTAAAAGTTGGAGTTACGTTAATTATCCGAGTAATACGGCCCCAGCCAGATACGAACAGGCATTCATTGTAATCGATAGTAACAATAGTTTTTTCGGCTTGTCCCGCAGTACATAGCTTAACATTAGCCATTCTGATAAAACCACCATCGATTCCATGGCAAATATCGTCCAACTGTTTACTGTTAAAAATGCGAAGTAATTATTGGATAGAAAAATAAAATTTAGAATTGGGTTAGTGACTAGGCTAACCAGAATAACACAAGAAATGTCTCGCCTATTCCTATAGCCAAACAAGAACGCAACTAATGACTCTACGATTAAGGTTAGTAGTAGTGCGGCCAGGTAAGTTAAATTAATCACTTATTTTTTCTGAGTTTGTACAACACTATTATCGATAGTATGACAATTACCGATACAACAACTGCTGTAAATGCGTAAGCTAATACTTCATCTTGAGTCAGCGGATAGTGTACTATCCTACGACCATGCCCACCTGGGCTCTGACCAGGCATAATAACGTCTGCATATGCAAGCTGGCTACTTATAATTACTGTCATTAATACGGCTGACGTGTATATAAAAGCTAATATTTTCTTCATACCCTACCTTCATTATTTTTAATATTTTTATTGTACAACGTAATGCCATAATACAACGCCAAAGCAGAAATAAGAATGGTGACAGGTGCTAAGTATTGAGCATGGGGTATATTACTTACTCCCAAAAGAGCTGGTAGTGCGCCAAGTAGTATCGCTAGGCATGTTAGACCAAATGCAAACCCCGGCCTCCCGTGTAAAGTGTTAGATATTAGTACTAATGTAACCGGCATGGTCATATTGAATAAGAACATCCCCGCGATTGCTAGAAATGGTACACTTGAGCCGAAGACAATAAGTGGTAGTGATAAAATCAATGCACCAACCGCTATCCGTATCCAGCCAAATCTATCGGCTATAACACCTCCAAGCGCCTTACCTAGAGCTATAGCCACCGTTAATATAACTAGTAGGGTGAGGTTTACCTTCCATGGAAAGACCATCAACGAACCGACTAACGACCTCACTGATATCGATAACATAACTAATGCCAGCACTAATTCTGTATAACTTTTTTTATCAACTTGATTTTTTCTTGGGCTGTAATTCATATACGGTTTGCTTATAAATATAATACAGACCGAGAGTACGGCTACGATTAAAACAAGTAGAGGAGCATTAAATTTACCAGTTTTAGCCAATAATGTTCCGACTAGTAAACCTAATGCGCCCGGTGCAACATAAATACCCGGCGCAGCTGCCTTCCCTGGGGTCAAATTCAGACTAATACTGCCGCCGCCTACATGGAAAAGTGCATTGCCTATGCCAATAAATACAATCGCCGTGACTGGAAAACTAGCATACATTAACGAGGCCATGCCGGTTAAAAAACATCCGAGTATTGCGATCAACCTGGGAGATTTAAAATAGTCACTGATTAATCCAACAAATACCTGCAGACCAAATGCTAGGACATTATATACGATTACCAGACTAAGTAGTGATGCCGGGTCAACAATTTTATCCTTGAAAACGCTGAAGATAACACCAGCACAAATCGCATCAATAAACAGATGCAACAGCCCGTACACAGTTAGGTTGCTGAGTAGCGTCTTTGTAGTTACGGATTTAGTCATTAAATATATAATAGCAAATTGGCGGAGAGAACAGGATTCGAACCTGCGGTACGTTTGCACGCACACACGCTTTCCAAGCGTGCGCCTTCAACCACTCGGCCATCTCTCCTTACATAGACTATTCTAACAAATATATCTGAGATTGATCATGTTGGGGTGGGCCGCTTTCACAGCAGCCCACCCCAACTCTACAAGACACGGCTCTTCGAGCTATGCCGCGCCCAGCCGCTCGGCTGTTGCCATGACAGGCATGTTCATCTTGGAGAACTGGTCCTCACCGGGCTCGCGCTTGCGAGCCTTGTAGCACCAATTGCCTAGTCTCGGCGACTCCAGGACCACAATCTCCAACTCCTGGAACTTCTTCCTGAGGAAGTTACAGACGTTGGCGTGCATACGTCCGCACCCACCCTTACGGTCGATAGACACATACAGTGTCCCGTCAACACGGCTGACAGTAACGTTGTCAGCGCCCATCGTGGTAATCGTGCTGCGAATGTCGTCGTCGCTCAACGTTTTGATGGCGTCCAAGATTACCCCCGCAGGTTGATTGCTGTTCGGGCAAGTACCTTTTGTAGACTTAGTCTCACCTCCCGTTAAAGGCACCTCACGTAGTCTCGTAGACAAAATAATTATAACACCTTATGAACACCGGTGATTATGTCTAATTTACAGCAAATCCATAACAGTTAACGTTGGCTTGAAAAAGATAATACATATATGCTACAGTTATGTTAATAAGAATAAGCAATAACAACAGAGGTGGGCAATGGAAGAAGTACAAGCGCCAACAGTACAACCAATCAGTGATGACCAAGAACTGGCCGAGGCTTTGGCTGGTGTTCAAAAACAGACCGAGGCAACTATGGGTTTTGAAGAAACACCAATTCCTACTGTTGCTCCTGCGGCACCTGCTGTAGAAGAACCGGTAGAACCCATTACGCCACTAGCCGTACCGGCTGTCATGGGTGAAGGTGAAAATCTAGATGGGATTAAACACGAAGCTTTACTAGAGCTAAGGCCACTTGTTGACAAGCTTAATCTAGCACCCGAAGACAAGTTCGACACCTACTTATTACTACTCCGTAGCACCGATGACAAGACTCTAATTGCACCAGCTCACCTTGCCGCCCAAGAAATTGCTGACGAAACTAGACGAGCTCAGGCTTTACTTGAAATCATTAAGGAAATCGACTTTTTATCAGGCGCTACACCTCAAGTGTAAAACATTAAACAAATAAAATACCCGTGCTCGTAGTCACGGGTATTTTTGTTATTAGGTTATTTCAGTAACCCATGCCTCCGCCCATACCAGCTGAGGCTGGGGCCTCTGGTTCAGGAATATCAACCACTAGCGCCCCCATAGTTGCAGCTGTTGATGCAATCGAAACCGAATTTTGAACCGCCTCACGCACCACGCGAGTTGGGTCAATAATCCCCTCTTTCTTGACATCAACTAAACCTTTTTCGGGCTTATTAACATTGATGCCGAAACCAGGCTTGGCCGACTCAACTTGTGCTAATAATGCATCACTATTCAAGCCAGAGTTTGCCGTAACCTGTAGGAATGGCTGCTTTAATGCGCCTAATAAAATAGCGCGCCCCGGATTGATCGACTTTAGGATATCTGTCTTATCGCCCTCCAGTTTTTGAGCGATATTTACCAGTGTTACGCCACCGCCAGGTACGATACCTTCGGACAAAGCAGCCTTTACGGCAGCGACAGCATCATCAACACGGAATTTCTTTTCATCAATTTCAGTCTCGGTAGCACCACCGACTTTGATGACGGCGACTTTGCCGGAAAGTGATGCAGCCCTATTAACAAACTGCTCTTTTTCGTACTGGCTGGTTGTATTTTCGGCCTGAGCTTCAATCTGAGCAATACGTTTTTTAATATCAGCAGCTTTACCAACACCCTCGACAATTGTGGTTGAATCCTTGCCGACAATAACCTTTCGGGCTGAACCGATAACATCTAAATCAACGTTCTCGAAAGTTAGGCCCTGATCTTCACTAATAACGACTGCACCAGTTAATACGGCGATGTCGTTCAGTATTTCTTTCTTGCGATCACCAAAGGCCGGCGCTTTAATAGCCACCGTGTTGAAAACTCCTTTTAATTTATTTAGCACCAACACCGTCAATGCCTCACCTTCAACTTCATCAGCAATCAGTACAACGTCTTTTTTGCCGGCGGCGGCCAACTTTTCAAGTAATGGTAAAAATTCTTGGACGTTACTGACTTTGCGGTCGGTAATAATGATAGCCGGCTTCTCGTAAATTGCTTCTTGACGATTAACATCGGTGACGAAGAACTGACTAACAAAGCCGCGATCAAACGTGAAACCTTCAACAACTTCGGCTTCTAATTCCATTCCCTGGCTGGCCTCGACAGTAACTACACCGTCCTTACCAATCTTTTCAATTACAGATGCAATCAACTTACCAATAGTCTCATCACCAGCACTGATAGTGCCGACTTCGGCCACACGATCAGACTTGCCTTCTATACTCTCGCTGACCTTATCTAGTTCGTCGATGACATCCGCACCGGCCGACTCAATACCGCGACGTAATTCTTGTGGATTATGGCCGGCGGCAATTAAGCGGCTGGCTTCCTTCAAAATATTGTAGGTTAAGACCGTAACTGTAGTCGTTCCGTCACCAGCCACCTTATTTAGTTTTGAGGCCGCTTGTTTGATTAATTCGGCACCAACTTTGTAACCTAATGTTTCATCGTCGTTTTCCGGCAGGTCAATCGACTCGGCTACCGTCACGCCGTCGTGAGTTACGGTTGGTCCACCGTAGCCTTTGGCTATG
The DNA here is from genome assembly GCA_036820845.1 of Candidatus Saccharimonadota bacterium. GTDB lineage: Bacteria > Patescibacteriota > Saccharimonadia > Saccharimonadales > Saccharimonadaceae > UBA1547. The sequence continues at coordinate 15,013 of DAISKS010000002.1, read as the reverse complement.
ACAACATTACGACCTTTCGGGCCATAGGTTACTTTAACGGCGTCATATAGTGCCTTGGCGCCACCAAGTACTCGCTCGCGAGCGTCATCATCATAAAAAACTTTCTTTGCCATATCTTATAAAACTCCTATACCGTCGCTAGGACGTCTTCTTCCTTTACAATTAAGTATTCAACGCCATCAACCTTTAACTCAGTCGTAGAATATTCTTTGTAGACAATCCTGTCACCCACCTTAAGGTTCTTGACATCCGGGCCAACGGCGACGACTTTAGCTATAACTGGTTTCTCTTTAACATTGTCCGGTAAATAAATACCCGAAGTAGTTTTTGCTTGCACTTCTTCGCGCAGTGCAACCACTCTGTCCGCAAGGGGCTTAATTGGTGCGCTCATTAAATTACTCCTCCAAATTATTTATTGATTTGTACTAAATATTGTAAACAAAATAATTAGCACTTGCAAGGCCCGAGTGCTAATTTTCATTTTAGACGACCTCGTTATAAAATGGTGACAATGTCAGTACGCTTTGCAACCCAGGAAGAAATCAGCAATTGGAATAATTTAATTATCGCTAATCCCGATGGTGGTAATGTTTTTGCAAGTTACGAGTTTGCGATGCAAAAAGAAACTGGCGGTTATAAAGCTCGATTTGTTTTTGTAGATGAACTGGCTGTTACTGTTCTAGAGAAAAACTCGTATCTGCTAGGAAAATTATGGTACCTGCCAAAGGGCCCCGGCGTAAGTTCAGTTAAAGATTTGACTGACGCTCTAAATCAACTAGGCAAATTCGCAAAAAAACGCGGTGTTTTTGCTATTAGGATCGAATCGGAACTGGATCGGCGCTACCAAAAAGACTTAGAAAAATTAGGGTTAATTAAAGCATCGCCAATCATACCAAACCCATCCACCATTACTCTCGACATTAGTCCAAAACTCGATGATATTCTAGCTGACTTACCGCAAAAAGGTCGCTATGCAATCAACAGAGCCAAACGCGAGGGTGTTGATATACAACTGGTTACATCAAGTGGTGATAACTGCAAGAAAATGTACGATTTACTATCAAAAACCGCCGAAGGACAATTCGGTATTCGCAGCTACGAATATTACAAAACATTTTGGCAGCGGTTCGAAGCTGCGGGCTCGGGCCAAATGTTTTTCGCATACTATAATGGCAAGTTAGTCGCCGGAGCTTACGCCATGGTCTACGGCCAAAAAAGTACCTATAAGGACGGTGCGAGCATTAGGCAACGACAAGTTTATGGCGCTAGTCACCTATTACAGTGGCATGTGATTAAATGGGCAAAGGAACACGGTTCTAAGCTGCACGACCTCTGCGGTTCGCCACCTAGCGACCAGATTAATAACCAGAATCATAAACATCATGGTATTGGCCTATTCAAGACGGCTTTTAATAAAACTGTGACTGATTATATAGGTTGTTACGATTTCGTCATCGACTATTGGTGGCATAAACTATGGGTAAAGCTGGGCGAGAAAGTTGCTGTTCGATTACATTATTACAAAAACCACGATTCGTATTTTTAAACAATGACACTACTGATTAATAAAACTGTACTAATGTCCGATGCTGAAAACTTTTCAGTTGGTTGTCCGATAAATCCCTACTACCAGGATTCGGCTGTTGATTGCAAGGCAGTGGTCATAGAGCACAATAACATACGTCAGCTGCTGGAATCGTCTGGCGTGAAAATCACGACAGTAAAATCACCCAAAGGATGTCAGGACGGTGTTTATACCGCCAATTGGGCCCTAATCCGTGGTGATTTGGCGGTACTAGCCCGCTTACCAAATGCCCGACAGCAAGAAGAAGAATACGCCGAGCAAGTTCTGACGAGTTTAGGGAAAAAAATAATTCACTTACCAAAGGGTGTTAAGTTCAGTGGTCAGGGTGATGCCTTGCCGTGCGGCGATTTGCTGTTCTGTGGTAGCGGATACCGTAGCGACCCCGAAGCTCAGGAGTTTGTTGCTGGCGTTTTGGGTTACGACAGGGTTCAGCTACAGACCATTCCCCTACTCGACAAGTCCAGTAAACCCGTCATCAATAAATCAAGCGGCTGGTATGACAGTTACTTTTACGACATCGACTTGGCATTAGCGGTCATAAAACCATTAACCGACCAACATAAAGGGCTAATCGCCTATTGCCCGGCAGCCTTCACTACCGAAAGCCAGAAGAAACTAACCGACCTAAAATCAGTTGATAAAATCGAGGTTAGCTTAGAAGAGGCTAAGTGCGCGTTTGCAACTAATCTAGTTTCGACCGGCGAGACTGTCGTTATGAGTGCCGATGCCCCAAAATTAAGAAAAGAACTTGAATCACATGGATTAAAAGTTGTCTCGCCTAAAATTACCGAGTTGGCCAAGGGTGGTGGCTATATTAGATGTGTTACATTAACAATCGATTAGTCGAACGCCGGTCTCGTTTCATTACTAAATTAGCGAAACATCTGCAGTCCAAGTTCGACAAGGCGTCGGGACCCTTGCTCGAACCTGGCGCGAAGCCGTTGAGTAAATTTAAGTGATAAAACGAGACTATCCTAGAAATTATTTTGAAGACCGCAGAATGTTTCGTGCGACTTCGCTCTCGTTCCACAAGTGCTCACCGTCAGCGCGTTCGATAGTTTTCTCGTGACCCTTGCCCAATAACACCACTACATCATTAGGTGAGGTGGCGCGACTAAATGCGAATTTGATAGCTTCTTCGCGATTCAATACTTTGAATAGGTTTTGTCCATCGACTTTCCCCGCCCGCCTAGCGCCGGTGGCAATCTCTTCTAAAATTTGATTACCGTCAATATCTCGATCATCTTCTTCGGTTAGGACAATTTCGTCACTATTGTTGGCGGCAATTTCACCCTGCGCAGGACGCTTCGCCTCGTCACGACGGCCAGCTGATCCGAAAACGGCGATAAGTTTGCCGCGCACTAACGGCTTTAGACTGGCAAATAACTTTTCAAATGCATCAGGTGTCGATGCAAAGTCGACAATCACCTTGAAATCCTGGCCCTCGTCAATAACCGACATACGGCCCTCGACGCTAGTCGTGGCAGCTATGCCATCCTCGATTTGTTGTTTAGACAAACCAACCTCGCGACCCACAGTTACCGCCGCCAATGCATTACTTATATTAAACTTGCCCGGTATATTAACGCGGATATTGTATCGTTCCTCGCCGATATCAGCCTCAAAGGTTGAGTGGTCAGGCGCCAGGAACAACATACTAGCACGCAACTCGCCCGATTCGATACCGTAAGTCACCGATCGCTTAATGCTATCGACAAATTTGTATGCATTCGGGTCATCAGCATTAACAACACCGAATTTGCGTCCGTGTTTGTTAGCTAGTCTAAACAATCCAAGCTTAGCGTTTAAGTAGCTCTCAAAAGTACCGTGATAATCCAGGTGGTCGTTCGTCACATTTGTCATGACTGCAATCTCGTATGGGATACCCCAAACTCGATGTTGCGCCAAAGAGTGACTGGATGTTTCTAGTACCACCCACTCGACGCCGGCATCACGGAAGTCCGCCAATCGCTTTTGCAATATACCAGACTGTGCCGTCGTCATATGCTCGATTTGCGGTTGAATGTCATTGCCGATACCATATGCCACCGTACTAAGCATACCGACTTTATAACCGGCTTCGTGCAGCATTCTAGCAATCAGAAATGTCGTAGTCGTCTTGCCGTTAGTACCAGTTACACCGATAATGTGCATCTTTTTCGAAGGCGAGCCATAACGGATATTCGCCAGTACTGCCTCGCCCAAATGACCGATAGGTTCGATTTTATTAAATAGTTTAACGGGAATAACTTTTTTAACTATACGTCGTGCATTTACCATGTCGACTATTATAGCTTAAACGTTTAAGTCGCGCTTTTTATAACCCCAAAAAATCGCGACAGTCATTATGGCGAGTAGTGCCAATGACAAAATGACATAACCGTAACTTACACTGTTGTTTTTGAGTATGTCGCCCGCATCAAAATATTTGAACGGCGTGAAGTATTTTAGATTATCGAAATCGTGATTTAATTTTATAAAGTAGGTCATTATAAATGTCACTAACATGACTGACGATGCGATTGATGTAGAAAGTTTTGGTTTGCGACTGATTGCCGCGACCGTTGCACCAATGAAAAAGAATAGCAATTGCATAAAGAATAGCCCAGCCATTAATAACAGGACGTAACTTTCTGTCGACTTACCCTTACTGAAATAATCGGCGAATAACATAGTGGAACCGAGTGTTACTAGATTTAGAACCACCAAATTAAAGACACCAGCTGATATTTTATAAATGACGACGCGCGAACGCGAAACTGGTTTGGACATCAAAAACTCACTCGTCCTATCGCGCTCCTCTTTGGAAATTATATTGGCGCCTAATAAAACAGCGTGAATTGTAGCCGTCAAGGCAATATACATGAATGTGACACCTATGTATCCGCTGACGTTATTCAAATCAAAACCGGTTAATCCAAAAATTGTTTGTAGCGATTGTGGCATCGTTTTCAGTAAATCACTAATTGATTGACCGTTAGTTGAATAAGCTGAAAATTTCGCCAGGCTGGAACCAATTAGCGCTACCATCCCAAGCGACCAGAATATTATGCTCCACTTGTAATTTTTAAGTTCTCTGAAAAATATATTCATACCAACCTCAGGCCGCCGCCTTAATGTCTTTCTTGATATATATTAAGTAACTTAATGAGACTGCCACGATCACAAATATTGTCTCGATGATTAAAAAATTAACCTCGTATCCAGCGTGGTCAATGATATAGGCAGAGTCAAAATATTTGAAAGGACTCAGATACCGAACCTTATCATCACCGATTATTGCGCCAAGTGCGCCGATGATAAAGAACGTAAAGACAGTTGGTAGCGACACAGCAACAACCGATTTTACTTTCTTCAGAATAACTGCCATCAAGAAACCAAGTGCTAAAAAGAACATCTGAACCATCAGTAATGTAGCTGATAGCAATAGGAATAGTTTGATATCAAGGTTGCCACTAACAACTATCCGTGCGGTTATTAGTGCCGATATATTGAATATGATATTTGTTATCAAAATAATCGATAACGCAGCCAGCATCTTTGACGTGATAACCTTACTACGGCTAATTGGTTTGGTTAGCAAAAAGTCAGATGTTTTACCACTGTCCTCTTTTGAAATAATACCGACACCCAGATTCATAGCCTGCACCGCACCTGTCAAGGATATAAACGACAGTAAATAGGCAAAGAAGCCGTAGATCGTAAAGAAATTTTTGATAGAAATATCGAACGCAGCTCGTACCGCCGCTGGCAAGTTCACAATAAGTCTTTGTGAGTCCTTGATATCCTTGGTGAATGACGTAAATATCATCAAAAACATATAAACCATAACGGCAAATGAAACTACCCAGATAATTGTCGAGACTCGATATGCCCTTAGTTCACGTCGGAATATATTCATTTACTCTTCATCCGTTTTGTAATAGTGCAGGAATACTTCCTCTAGGTCAGGTTCCTCGATTAACATGTTGGATAGATTTATTTTAGCCAAAACTTTCGTAATATCGTTAACCCGTCCACGATATAGAAAACTGATTGATTTACCGACAACTTTGAAATCACTGATACCCTTCAATCCAGCAAAAACTTTTTTATCGACTGGTCCAGCTAAATCAAGTTTGATTCGCTTGTGTGTATTCTCGATTAGGTTGCTAATCTTTTCAACTCGAATGATTTTGCCATCTTTGATGATAGCAACGCGATTACATAATTTCTGAACTTCGCTGAGAATGTGCGATGAAAACAGGATTGTAGCACCCTTTTTATTTTCCTCGCGCAACAAATCGAAAAACCTCTGTTGCATTAGTGGATCTAGACCACCAGTTGGCTCGTCAAGAATTATTAGCTTGGGTTCGTGCAATAAACCTTGGATAATACCAACTTTTTTCTTGTTGCCATATGACAAGTCGTCAATTTTTTTCTTTAAATCCAAATCTAGGTACTCAGCCAATTCGCCGATACGCTTCCTGACCTGTTTTTTATCGCGCTTATAAAAGCTAGCTGAATAACGCAACAGGTCAATAACCTTCATGTTGTCGTAATAGAAGACTTCCGACGGCAGGTAGCCAACCTCTTCCTTGATTTCTGGTCCAAATTTGGTAATGTCTTTGCCGAAAATAGTGGCACTACCACCGCTTGGGTGGATTAGGCCCAACAATGTCCTGATTGTGGTTGATTTGCCAGCGCCATTCGGTCCGATAAAACCAAAGATTTCACCTTCCTGTACAGATAGATCAACGTCCTTGATACCAAGCGATTTACCATAATACTTGGTCAGTTTTTTGGTCTCAATAATATTCACTCAAATAACCCCCGACATTAGATGTAAGTCTGTTACCATCATAGACCTGGGTCAAAGTTTATTCAATTAGATATTTTATTAGCATAAACACTGATATAATTGTGCCAGTATGAAACACGACTCTGGAAAGTTGTATTGTTTTTCGCCACCCGTCATGTTGGCTACATTCGTAATTGAAATATGTTTAGCTATCTACACTTTTTGGCGCTACAAACCATCGTTGGTGCGTCGACTTGGTATGTTCATTTTGATTGCATTAGGTGTTTTTCAGGCAACTGAGTATATGATTTGTGGCGGCCTAGGCTTCAACCACATGGCTTGGGCTAGGTTTGGATATGTATCGATTACCCTACTACCCGCACTGGGCATACATATGCTGGCTGTTTTGTCTGGCAAAAAGTCATCATTTCTAGTCACGGCAGCCTATGCCACCTGTTTGGCATTTGTTGGTTACTACGCCCTGAATACTGCGGCAATCAGTGGCAATACATGCACTGCCAACTACGCTGTATTTTATTCTCCTAGCACTGCCGGCAAGTTATTCGGTATCTATTATTACGGCTGGCTGATGACCGGTGTATACCTAGCGTGGAAGTGGGGCGCCGAGATGCCTAAAAAACGCAAACAACTATATTCGATGATGTTAGGCTACCTAGTGTTCCTAGTGCCAACAACCGCATTTAACCTAATCGACCCAACCACAATGCGCGGTATCCCGTCGATTATGTGTGGCTTTGCGGTACTACTGGCCTTCGTACTAGTTGCCAAGGTTCTTCCGGCTAGTTGTAAGGTTAGTCAAACCTCCCAAGAAGTTGTAGACAAATTACAGCTCCGTATCTAGTAGTTAGCTATTGCAACAGTTGTATAAATGTAATATAAGTATAAGCACAAGTTCTATTAATATAAAAAGGATACAAACAGTATGGAACAAAAAGACCAACCAGCTCCAGCTCCGGCACCAGCGCCACAGCCAGTACAGCAATGGCAACAGACGCCACCACAAAACGTACAGGTACAGTATGTGGTTCAACAAAAATCATTAGACGGCATTGGCGGATGGTTAGCCTTTTGGCTAGTTGTCTTCGCGTTAAATGGCATTGGATATGCATCGATGTTCTTTAGCCTACTTGGCTCAAGCGATGACTCTGGTAACAAAGTAACATCATTGATATTCTTCCCTATACTTGCTGCCGTCTACATAGCAGCTACCGTATTAATATCTATGCGTAAAAAAGTTGGTATTTACGTCAGCATGGCAGCTATCGGCGTAGCAACTGTTTACTCAGTAATCAATACGATTATCGAGTCATCAAAGGGCTATAGCTCTAATGTAGGTGCGGCGATTGGTACTATCGTTATGCAATTGATGTTCGGTGGTCTAGTAGTCCTTTACTTCTACACCTCAAAACGCGTCAAAGCAACTTTGCGCGATAAATAAATCTAGATTGATTTAACTGAATAGAGCCTCCCGAGCGAGGCTCTATTGATATTCTGTGGTATATTTAACTTATGGTTAAAAGTGTGGGCGAATCCAGAAGGCACATGTTGATTATTTTGGCTGTTATATTTGCTTTACCGGCTACACTCGTACTGTATTTACTAGGTAACATGGCGCTAAGGCCGACTTTAAACAGGTTTGATCAAGACAAGTTTTCAAAATTGGATAGTGATATGCAAAACTTGTTCAGTGATATAAAGCGCGTATCAAATGACGGTGATAACTGGCGTTATGACACCACTTGCGACCTAAATAATATTGAATTGTCATCAAATAACTATAACTGCTCCGCTTCTATCTCTCTCAGAAAATCTGTTACCTCAACGAACGACCTAAATAACTTGCATAATAAATATCATCTAATCATAGATAAATCGGATTTATTTAAACAAGAAACGAAACTTAACATGATTTATGATAGCTCGTCAGCCGTTGAAAGAATTGATAAGAATTATATTGATAACAAGACAAAGCTTCGATGTAAGTATGAAGTATACTCAAACCATAGTGATTTTAGCAACATTCTGCGTTTCAAGTGTAGTGGTAATGCGCGTGGCTCATGGTTTATCGGCACTGAGTGATTTCGATAAGACTTTTGCAGAATACCACGCATTGTTGTTGAATTTCCCGCCACTTTTCATCTGTTGTATAATGTAACAGATGAAAATACTGGGAATTGAAACTAGTTGTGACGAGACAGCCGCTTCGGTTGTCGAAGATGGTCGAGTTTTAGTTAGCAATGTAGTTCATTCGCAAATAGATATTCACGCCGTCTATGGTGGCGTAGTACCAGAGGTAGCGGCCCGCAGTCATATCGAAATGATAAACCCAGTCATTGATAAGGCGTTGTCAGAAGCACAACTAACTTGGGATGATATCGATGCAATTGCTGTCACCTATGCACCCGGTTTAGTTGGTTCCTTACTAATCGGCACCCTGGCAGCTAGAACGCTAGCGATAATAAAAAATAAACCGCTCTACCCTATTCACCATGTCGAGGCCCATGTTTATGCCAACTTTTTGAACGATAACGCTCCTGAATTCCCAATGTTAGCGCTAATTGTCAGTGGTGGCCATAGCCAACTGGTATTATTCCGCGACCACGGCGACTACGAATTGCTCGGTCAAACCTGCGACGACGCCGTTGGCGAAGCTTTTGACAAGGTCGCCAAAATACTGGGACTTCCCTACCCTGGCGGACCGTCAATATCAAGCGCAGCCTTAAACGGTGACCCAAACAAATACAAATTGCCAAAAGCAAAGGTGCAAGGTGCTTATGATTTTAGCTTCTCAGGCCTTAAAACAGCCACGCTAAGGGCCGTCCAGCACGAAACCGGTGTCGATCACACCTTTCCTTCATTCGAGCTTGCATCACTTCTAAACGACCAACAGCGCAATGACTTTGCTGCCAGTTTCCAAAAAACAGCCGTTGAAACGCTAGTCGATAAGACCGAAAAAGCCTTTATCACCTATAATCCTAAGTCTGTTGTCATAGCCGGCGGGGTCGCAGCCAATCAGGAACTGCGTCGAGTTTTGTCCGAGCGCCTACCTATCCAAATTGATTACGCTCCAATGAACCTATGTACCGACAACGCCGCTATGGTGGCGACACTAGGATTTTACTATGCTCAGAATAAACAGCCGACCGACCCATACGACCTGGAAGTCTTGCCTAGCCTGTCGATGACAAAATCGAAATGGTCTAACGCTTAATAAGTTTTTTTACTTTTCTAATAATAGATTTTGCCGCTGGCAATCCCCTACTCCACAGGATATAAGCTGGCGATAACGGTTTATCGAAAGTACCGGCCAGGTGGGTTTTATCGGCAGTCCAGCCAAGTTTAAAAGTAGAGACACCGCCTTCAATTAACCCACCGAAGTCGTATCGAGTTAATCCCCACTCTTTACACTTTTGTATAGCGTGCCACTTTAGCGCATAGTTGGCGCGCAACTCTTGGCCATGTTCATCAGTTCCACCGTAAAGCTCAAACGCTACATCCTGGCTAATGGCCAGCCAAAGGAACGCAATCGGCTCGCCGGTGACATATGACGCAAATACCTGGCAGTGGTCGGCCATTTTATCGAAAACATCGTGATAATACTTGTCGGGGTGTAGGTCGAATCCAGCCCGTTTGGCAGTCGCATGGTATAAGTTCAGGCACTTGTCTAGCTCTTCCCTACTTCGAATCATCTTGATTTCAATAGTTTCGCCACTAGATTTACGGATATACTGCCTGGTTTTTTTAGCCATATCAGCCATCAAATCCGACTCACTTTTGGTCAAATCTAGAACGACAGTTTCAAACGGCAAAACCTTGTTTGTAGATTTATGCCAACCAGAGGGTGTAATATATTCTTCGCTATCGGGCTCGATTGATAATACAACAGAGTGAAGAGAGTGTTTTGTGTAATCCGCTAATTCTTTCAGCAACTCTTCCCTATTGTAAATATCAACGACTGGTCCGCGCGGTATATATGCGAATGATCGCAGTGGCCACGGCAGCTTCTTGACCAGGATCTGCGCTGCTCCAATCACGTCTTCGCCTCTGTGGTATTGCACGCGATGCACAGCCCAACCACCGGCTTTCTTTACCTCTCCCCAACCCCATAACTGCAAGGGGTGTCCATGGTTATCAAGTATAAAATCATCCCACTCTTCTTGGTCGTGACACTG
>DAISKS010000002.1:0-4355 GCA_036820845.1 Candidatus Saccharimonadota bacterium | reverse complement strand
GTCTGGAACTTCGTTGAAAAGCAGCGGGGGAATATGGAGTTACAACTACGCGCCCTAGGTGTTAGCTGTGACTGGAAAGACCTAGTCTTTACACTCGACGAAAAGGTAGTCGGCACAGTGTACGATACCTTCAAAAAACTATGGGACGACGACCTGATTTACCGTGGCGAACGCATCGTCAATTACAGCACGAAATACCACACCAGTTACGCTGATATAGAGGTAGACCACAAGAAAGAGAAGGGGACACTATGGGAAATTGCCTATCCAACCTTTGACAAAATCGGTGAAATCGTCATTGCTACTACCAGACCAGAAACATTATTTGGCGACGTTGCTATAGCCGTTCACCCTAATGATGCACGCTATTCAAAATTCATTGGCACCAGGGTATTACTACCAATTACTGAAAAGGAAATACCGGTAATCGCCGATGAGTACGTCGACCCGATGTACGGCACCGGTGCAGTCAAGATAACACCAGCACACGACCCTAACGACTTCGAAATGGGGGAGCGCCACGACCTAGACAGGGTGCAGGTAATCGACTTTGACGGTACTATGATGAACGTCCCTGATAATTTCATGGGGCTTACCGTCGCCGAAGCACGTAAACGCACCCTAGCCGCCCTAGAAGCGGCCGGATTGATGCGCGGTAGCACCACAATCGAGCACGTCGTCGGTTATGACTACAAGAGCGGCCTACCAATCGAACCGTTAATCAAGGATCAGTGGTTTATTAAAGTTCAGCCACTAGCTCAGCGCGCCAAGGAGGCGATAGAGAACGGTGAAATTAGCTTTAGCCCCGAAAGCAGAAAACGCGATTTAGTCAATTATTTCGACCAACTAAAAGATTGGAATATCTCGCGTCAAATCCCATGGGGCATCCCAATTCCAGCCTTTCAGAATGTTAATGACTCCGAGGATTGGATATTCGACACTCGTGTGGACGAAAAAACCATCACTGGTCCACGCGGTATCTACCGTCGCGAAGAAGACACCTTTGATACCTGGTTCAGTAGCGGTCAATGGCCGTTTATAACCACCGACTACCTAGAAAAAGGTGATTTGAGCCGATTTTACCCTAATAGCGTCATGGAAACTGGCGCCGACATTCTGTACGCATGGATAGCTAGGATGATTATGTTGGGCCTTTACGCCACCGACCAAGTACCATTCCGCCACGTCTACCTACACGGCCTTGTTCTAGACGAAAAGGGTAAAAAGATGAGCAAGAGTAAGGGGAATGTTATCAACCCAATCGAAACTGTTGCCGAATACGGTTCTGACGCCCTACGAATGGGTCTAGTTGCCAACCGTAGCGCTGGTCAAAACCAAGCTTTCAGTGTTAACCGCGTCATTTCGGGCCGTAATTATTGCAATAAACTTTGGAATATTGCTCGCTTTATCGAGGATAAACTGGGCGAAGGTTACCGTGCCGACCACCAACCACATCCTAAAACATTGGCTGATCACTGGATTATTCGCCAACTTAATCAAGCTATTGATACAGTCGCTAACCAGGTTGAAACTTACCGCCTGGCCGAAGCAAGTGAAACCGTCTATCACGCCGTTTGGGATGATGTAGCCGACTGGTATATCGAATCCAGTAAACAGCATGTCAATAAGTCATTATTAGCTTGGGTATTAGAAGTCAGCCTGAAGTTAACTCATCCATTTGCGCCATTCGTATCCGAAACAATCTGGCAAACCCTTGGTTGGCATACGAATATGCTAATTACCGCACGCTGGCCAGAAAAAGGTGAGTACGAAGAGATTTCAGCCGAAGAATTCGAAAGGTTGAAGCAACTCGTTACCGAAGCCCGCTTTGTCATGAGTGAACTACCAGGCAACAAACGATACGCTATGCTATACCAGAACGACAGTCTAATTGCCGACAATGCACCGCTTATCAAACAGCTAGCAAAACTAACTGAAGTTCAATTAGTCGATCAGGCTAGGGGACTCAGGCTAGCGAATAGTGGTCGCGAAGCTTGGTTGGATATACCCCAAGATACACTTTACGAGCATCAATCAAACCTCGAAGTTAGAATTGCCGAGGCGCGTGACGAAATTGAAACTCTTGAAAGGCGTTTAGCTAACGAGAATTACGTCAGCAAAGCACCGGCTAATTTGGTAGAAGAATCTCAACAACAGCTGGAAACAAAAAAGACGCTTGTCGAGCGCCTAATGAAGGAATTAGAAGTTATCAAGTAGCAGTACTCGAGAACGTAGTGCCAAAACCCTCAATTAATCGACGTTTGGCATTATCTTCACCTTCGTCGTCCTCACGCGGACGGGCTGCGGGTGGCTGGGTGCGCATAGCATATGTATCACCGGTCACGCTGACTATGTCTATATGGATATCTTTCGGGGCTGCTGTTACTTCTTCTTTGGCACGGTGCACCGCATCATGGCTACTCTCTGATAGCGCTATAGCCGCCGTCTTTTCAGCCAACAAAACATTGGTCAACAGACCTGATAGCGCCATGACTGAGACGGGTATGATTAGGGGTTTTATAATACGTTGGTTCATATTTGTTTTGGTATAGTTTACAAATCAAATATAGCATAAGTTTTATTATATGTCAAGTTAGTGTTTTGGTTAGTTATGGTGATAGGGGCGAGAATGAAATATCTCTTGGCTACGATACACCTGTTCGGTTGCGATTAGCCGCACTAGTTGATGAGGAAAGACCAATTTAGATAGCGACCAGACGAAGTCAGCACGCCCTGTCAGTACCTCGTCCACACCGTAAGCGCCACCTATTACCAAGACTGGTTTCTTGGCACTATTCATGGCGTCACCCAATAGCTTGCTTAAACCCGGTGAATCAATATTGTTTCCACGTTCATCCAACAGGACCACAAAGTCAGCAGGACTAAGGCGCGATAGTATGCGTTGTGACTCTTCCTGACGCGCTGTGACGCCGTTATGCATCGAGTTCGGTAAAATCACCCACTCGATATCAAATGGCGATTTCAGGCGTTCCTGGTAACGCTTAATTCCGTCCAATACCCATGATTCGTGTTTTTTGCCGATTGTGATTATCTTTATAGACATAAATTACATCTTTAGGCGTTCGGCCAAATCCTTCAGATCGCCGTCATCTGCCATCGGTGGTTCAGGGTACGGATCAAGGTTGACAGTATGAGCATGGGGGATTGGTACTAGATGAATATGTGCATGCGGTACTTCGAAACCCTTAACGACTACACCGATGCGCTCGGCATCTAGCGCAGTCGTTAGATGTTTAGCAATTTTTCTTGCTGACTGCCACAGATAGTCGTAGTCATCGTCATCTAAGTCCCAAAGTTGGTCTATTTGTTTCTTTGGTACTACCAATGTATGACCCTCGGCAAAGGGTTGAATAGTTAAAAAAGCAATGACTTTATCGTCCTCATATATCCTATGAGCTGGTATTTCGCCGTTGATGATACGAGTAAAAATTGATGGTTCATTCATGCTACTATTGTAACAAAAGCAAAGCTTAGGATAACCTTATTTACAAATCTAATAAATAGTGGTATAATTATAAGTATGGACAAGGGAGAGAGTCGGTTTCATAACCCGAATTACCCAGACTTAACGCCAATCCAACCCCGCAACAACGGTGAGACTGGCTTATTTGCTTTTGACGCTAGTGAGAGGCTTTACCGAAAGCTTCAACTCGCCGAGAAAGCCTTGGAGGATAGCGCTGAAGCTATTCACGATAGCATGATTGATCCGATGACTGGTCTATACAATAGGCGATATTATGAGCATTATCAGGCAACTGAATTCGATTTAGACACGCCGAGTAATAAGGTCGGATTAATTTTCCTAGATATTGACAACCTAAAAGCCTTTAATGACTCGCCAGGCGGACACGATGCCGGTGATGAAGCGATTATGTCAGTTGCTGAATACTTCCAGCAAAATATACGCTCGAACACAGATGTTGTCATGAGGTTTGGCGGTGATGAATTTCTATTACTTTGCTATAACTCACATGATACCGAAGATTTTGAGGGACATTTGTGCGGATTCGTGGCCGAGCGTTTATCTGATGGAGCACCAGTAGAATTCTCGTACGGCTGTGCCGTCTATGACAGTAGGATTGACGATAGCTTGGACGCCACAAAACACCGCGCCGACCTAAGAATGTATGAACGCAAAGCCACTAAAAAAGCTCGTTAATTCTAGTCATTTGCTACAATAAGCACTATGGTAAAAATCAAACGCTCGGGCGTACAACCATTTTTAGATAAGATTATCGACAGATTGATACTCTGGTCTATCCCGCGTTGGATTACACCTAATCAAGTTACGATAGTTCGATTCATTATGACGCCTTTTGTTTACTGGTTACTTG
>DAISKS010000001.1:0-25178 GCA_036820845.1 Candidatus Saccharimonadota bacterium | reverse complement strand
TGTCTCTTGCACACTTTCCGCATGATTAGTCAACTACGAGTGTGACCAAACCGGTACTCAGTGTACGCGCTACACGCCATTTGGCGGAGCATCGGTAACGCCAAAAAAGGTGTCGTCACCGAGTTTCCGTCAAAGAAACAGTCAGTATTTTTGTTGTTAAGGTAGGTTTTTGTTTTGGTTATTAGCCTACAGACAACATAACACATAAACACATCTATGTAAAGTATTTATGCTTCAACTATTGTTGTAATAATGTATATTTATGTTAGTTTGTATAAATTTTAAGGTGTTATTGCGTTAATGTAGATATTATAGCTACATTGTGGTATATACTACGTATTTTACAAAATCAGCGAATCTATGGATAAATTATGGTTATTAATAAATCTAATTGACTCCAACCCTACCTAGTTAGAGTGTTCGATTCGATCAGGCTCGCTATTGATCGGCAGACTCCGTTTAGAATCCCTGCTTATTTTTGTATGAACAAATTCTGGATTGTATTCGCACTTTTGCGATGATTTTAGCATTGCAGATGCTCGACTGCTGCGGACGTTGATTAATATAAAAATTATGATTAATGATAAAATAATATTCATGAACGTGGACTAGTACATGGTCGATACACGTGTTGGTATATTGCTATATTGGTTTGGTTTGATATATGTCTAGTCGATTCACATAGCAAAACTTAATTAACTTGGCGTGATAGGTTTACGCTATCAATTAACTATGGGGACAGCGCACGCCTATTTAGACCTAAAAGTGTTCTGGTTTTGCCTATTGACTCATTTATCGAACAACTGCCTATAGCTGAGCCAATTTACGTAGTATTTTTTACTGAAATTTTATGGAAAATTGTTATTGACACAAGCATTTTATAGGCTTATTATAGGGGCAGCTTCTGAATAAATAAATTATACAGGAGCCAAAAACAAACAGATACTCAAAAACTCCACAAATTAAAACAACCGTTCCTCGCAGGCGGTTGTTTTTTTAGTGATACAATTATGACTCTATGGTGGAGCTGCGGGGAATCGCACCCCGGTCCGAAAGGTAACAAGATTATCATTCTACGAGTATAGTCTAATTAATGTATTACGGTCGTGAGTGCTATTAACCAGACAAAACACATCCCCGGACCGCGCAATAGTATTTCCCATCAACTAGTTGCTGCCCTAGATGATAGTGAGCGATAAAAATATATAACACTACCTAGGCTTATATCGCATCACACAGGTAATGGCGACGAGGTTAAACTCGTGCTGTTGCAAGAGCTGGAGACTGAAATGCACTGGCGAAACCAGATGCAGCCTCAGCTACATAACTCTTAGCTTTTGCAATAAATGTTGCAATTAAATTTTCGTTTTACGACCGACGTCGACTCGCTAATAACCTGTTAAAGTCCCTTCGTCAAAGCTATGTCAGCCCCAATGAATAGATTGATTATAACATAATTTGCAGGCATGCGCACGACGTGGTTAACTAATAGTACTTATGGTTGCTAGGGTATTCACCGTATCGCCTAACGGATTCAACGGATCTTTGGTTGAGGTCGAGTGTGATACTTCTAAATCACTACCGTCACTACAAATAGTCGGACTCGGTAATAAAGCGATTGACGAGGCTAAGGAGAGGGTTAGAAGCGCAATCAAGAACTCACTATTAGAATTCCCCAAGAAACGTATAACTATCAACCTAGCACCAGCCGAACTACCAAAAGATGGCACGTCATTCGACCTACCAATAGCCCTGTCTATACTATGCGCTAGTGGCCAAATAAACCAACACGAAGTAGACGGTGTAGTCTTTGCTGGTGAGCTAGCGCTGAACGGTGACCTAAGGCCCGTAAGGGGTGTTATAAATATAGTCCAGACGGCTAAGTCGCTTGGGTACAAATCGGTTTATGTGCCATTCGGCAATCTAGACCAGGCTGCTTTAATAAGCGATATAGAAATATATGGTATTCAGTCGATAAAACAATTATATTTACACTTGAAAAAAGAAATAACTATAACTCCCCTGCAACCAGACACTAAAACCAACTCGACAGAGTTCAAGTACTTACAGCCGGTCCTGGACGACATAAAGGGTCAAGAACAAGCTAAGCGCGCTATGATAATCGCAGCCGCCGGACACCATAATATACTGTTGTCTGGTACGCCTGGTTCTGGTAAGACTATGCTAGCTAAGGTCTTAGCCAATCTGCTGCCAAATCTATCTAAAGATGAGCAGATAGATGTAACCAAGCTGTACAGCTTAGCTGGTAAAGTGCATGGTGATATCGTAATGACTAGACCATTCCGTTCACCACATCACACCGCCAGTCAGATATCGCTCATAGGCGGTGGCGCATTAGCAAAACCTGGCGAGATCAGTCTGGCTCACACCGGTGTCCTGTTTCTCGATGAATTACCAGAATATAATCGCTCATTTATTGAATCATTACGACAGCCGCTAGAGGATAAAAAGATTGAGATAAGTCGCGCCAAGTCGCATGTCGCCTACCCAGCCGATTTTATGATGGTCGCCACTATGAACCCTTGTCCGTGTGGTTACTATGGTGATAGTAAGAAAGAATGTACCTGCACATCGTCGCAGATACTAAACTACCAGAAACGTCTCTCTGGTCCACTACTAGATAGGATTGACATGATAATTAATGTATCACGCATAGATAATAAAGACCTGTTATCTAGTAATATGTTGAGTAATTGTCAACATATTACCGCTCAAGAATCTATCAAAAAAGTTAGAAATTACCAGATTAAAAGATATAATAGTAGTACGTTATACAACGCATCATTAACTAATCGGGATATAAAGAAATACGCACAACTATCCCCAGATTGCCAGAATCTATTAACATCCGCAGCTGATAAATTAAACTTAAGCACTCGTAGCTACTACAAGGTTATTAAAGTAGCCAGAACAATAGCTGATTTAGAGGGCCATGAATCGATACTGGTCGGGCATATTAGCGAGGCGTTACGATATCGATAGTCTATTCACCGTCCGAGACTATCGGGTCATAACCAATTAGTGTTTACTAAATCCCCTTGCACTACTGTTGTATATCTGGTAAAATGACTAGCGAGTAAACGCTCGGAAAATTTGATTGCATGAGAGGAGATAAGGGAAATCAGTAAATCAATTCGCATTAATCACGAGATTAAGGCAGAACAACTACGCGTTATCGGACAGAACGGTGACCAGTTAGGGATTATGGCCCTATCTGAGGCGCTCGCCCTTGCCGAAAAAGAAGGTGTCGATTTAATTGAAATATCTCCAAATGCCGATCCACCCGTTGCTAAAATAGTCGATTGGGGTAAATACCAGTACCAAAAGATGAAAGAGCAGCAGAAAAATCGGAAACATGCCAAATCAGTCGAGTTAAAGCAAATGCGTTTAGGACTCAAAATCGGGGCTAATGACCTTGACATAAAACTTAGAAAAATTAAAGGATTTTTGAGCGACGGTCACAAGGTAAAGGTTTCTCTTTTCTTTAAAGGTAGAGAAATGGCTCACCCCGAGATTGGCTACGCGATGATTGATAGAATAATCAGTCAACTCGAAGACGAGATTGTCCTTGAGCAAAAGCCGATTATGGCCGGACGCAATTTGAGTATAGTAGTAAGGAGTAAGTAATGCCAAAGATTAAGACCCATAAGGGTACAGCCAAACGTATTAAGATGACTAGCACAGGTAAGTTAACTAGGCGTCGCGCGTTCGGTAGCCATATACTGGCTAAAAAAAGTAAGAGTCGTAAACGCGCCATCAACACTACGGCGTTAGTCACCGGTGCTATAGCAAAGAATGTTAAAAGGGCTATTGGCGCCTAGATTATCTTAAAGGAGAATTGAAATGAGAGTAAAAAGAGGCGTTACAGCCAACGCAAAACACAAGAAGATTCTAAAATTAGCAAAGGGTATGCAACACCATCGCACCCGCTCTTACAGGCTGGCGAAGCAGGCTGTTATCAAGGCTTTGACTTACGCCTACCGTGACCGTCGCAACAAAAAACGCGACCTACGTGGTTTATGGATAACCAGGATTAACGCCGCTGCACGCGAACTTGGTACAACTTATGGAGCCCTAATCAGCGGACTCAAGAAGAAAGACATTCAGATTGACCGCAAGATACTTGCAGAATTAGTCGTTAGTGAACCAAAAGCGTTTGCAAAAATTGTCGAAGAGGCTAAATAATAGTCCAGTAAGACAATTTAAAAACAGTCACGTTACGTGACTGTTTTTAAATTGCAGTTTATCGATAAGCCGGGTTCTGTCGTGGATGATCATCTATCTAGCCCCATGGTTGCCCATAAGATCATGCGGATATCGGTCTGCTGACGGGCCGCCATTTTGCGCAAACCTCCTTGCAGCAAACAGGGTTTACCTTTGTGCCGTGTCGCCACGACCCACTGTGAGCTCTTACCTCACTCGTTTCACCTTTGCCTAAGTAAACTTAGGTAGTTTCGTTTCTGTGGCACTTTCCCTAGAGTTACCCCCGGTCGCCGTTAGCGACTGTTCTGCCCTTTGCTGCCCGGACTTTCCTCTCCGTAGTAAACTACGGGGCGATCACCTAATAAACTGCCCTATCATTATAACAAATTAAATTGACAACAAGAATCCCAGGATTACTTTCGGCGCAAGATATTCCCTACCGTAAAGGCAAGGTGGGTGCTCGCAAATCATCTCCACGGAGGTGAATCATTAGAGCTCCCTATCTATATGATATTCAGGAAAATCATACACGCCTAGGTTCACCTGGGACACTTCTATTATACCACTCCGGCTAGACTGAATATAATATGAAAATAGTTTACAAAGAACTTGACAGCACTTGAGAAGACCAGCTGAAAGCCGTCACCTGCTAGTAACAGGATCATAAAAACGATAATAATACCAAAGGACTCCATGCGCTCCATGATATTTCTAGCAAAGTCTGGCGCTAGTGCATATAATACCCTGGATCCGTCAAGTGGTGGAATAGGTATGAGGTTAAAGATAAAAAAGCCCAAGTTTACCATCACGGCAATAGATAGAAACTGGCTAATAATATTGCCGTCAGGCAAGGCTAGTAAATACCACATCCCGTATGAGACAAATGCCATAACTAAGTTAGTTAATGGACCGGCTATCGCCACTAATGCGGCGCCCCACTCACCCCCCTTGACTAGGTTAGGATTGAATGGCACGGGCTTTGCGCCACCAAAGATGGGTCCGCCCGATATCGCTAATAGTATAGGTAATAATATGGTCATGAATGGATCAATATGTTTAATTGGGTTAAATGATAACCTACCGTGCAAACGCGCCGTATCATCACCTAGCCAAAAACTCGAATATGCATGCATTGCTTCGTGTAGTGTCATAGATAGTAGTATGACTATGATAACAATTAGTATATATATTATGTCTATTGAGGGTGTCATGTGTCTATTATACCAACTGAGGCTTACTTTGTCTGGCAATCTACACTTGACTTACAGATGAGAAGTGCATATAATAGTACAGATTGTTAAATAATAAATGGAATTAGAAATGGTAGCACGTTGCGAATTAACAGGAAAAGGTAAGCAGTTTGGCCACAATGTCAGCTTCTCTCTACGACGTACCAAGAGAGTGTTTAAGCCAAATCTACAGAAGAAAACCTTCGATATAGACGGACGTAAAGTAACTATGGTAATGAGCACTCAAGCCATACGTACGCTCAGGAAAAAAGGTTTAATTAAATAAAAAACACCCCATATGGGGTGTTTTTTCTATTACCCTAACTTCTCGTCAGCTCAATCACCGTTAATTGCTCGCCCACTGCGCTATTAGCCTTGTACTTATATTTAGAGACGGTTTCGACAGGAACACCAAGTTCTTTCGTGAAAGCACCGATATCATCCTGAGGAACTTCGTAGTGAACCTGACTATCTTTGTAGTGAACTGGGATGACTATCTTGGGACTTATATGTCGTGTCAGCGTCGCAGCATTGACTGCGTCCAATGTATAGCCATTACCGCCAATTGGTAACACGAGGATATCTAATACACCCAATTCTTCAAGTTGCTCGTCGGAGAGTTGATAGTTTATATTACCTATTACTCCGAGTCGTATATCACCTGCTTCAATCCTATATATTGTAGCTATCATGCCGTCGGTATCAATATGACGCCTGGCGGCTATGCCGTGTATGTCGAGGTCAGCTACACCATAATCACCAGGACCACATATGACCAACCTAGCGTCTGAGTTATTGGTTGCAAATCTAGGTTCAGTTGCAATCTCGATGGCATCCTTAGTTGATATGTCCTTCAGGCCAACCACCGACAACTTTGGATCGACTATCACCTTGGCCTTTTTGGTGTTTATTATTACAGTATTGCCACCTTTATATTCGATTTCAAACATACTATTTATCTGATTCCTTATTTAATACTTTGTCCTTGTCAATAATTACTCGGTGCTTGCCGCTCAGAATTTCGCTTAAGAACTTATCCCTAACACTAAGCCTGTAGTAAAACTCGTCATATGATAACACACTGTAGTTTATCTCGCGACCTTCTCGTGACTCTATTTCCTTGATAGCTGACTTAACCTTACTATTCGTTACATTACCAATTGCTAAAATATCGATGGCGCCATTAGTCTCTTTCACGAATATGCCCGATAGCACCACTATCCTTATGCCCGCGATGTCGTTAAATATCGAGGTGTATTCCTCAAACTCTACACTATTAGTATTCTCGGCAGGTAGCCTTAGCTCAATCGGACTGTCGCTAAATATCGCCCGAAGAGCCGGGTAGTGTTCATGACGCTGATTAACCTGGTAGAATAGCTTATTGTCAGCACTATCGGAGGTAATAATACCCACCTCAAGCATATTAGAAAGCTCTCTACGAACTGAGTTAATCTGTTCGTCGATTTTACGAGTAATCTCACGCACAAAGAATGATTGTCCTGGATTGTTCAGGAATAAATTCAATAACTTTACCCGAGTTTTTGAACCAAATAACGCGTCAATCATATGTTACTCCGTATAACTTTCTTACTCTAATATAGCACGGTTAGCCTAGACTAGCGAGAAGGTTTGATAAGTAATCACCCGCATCACTCAGGTCGAACCACTTTATAAACTTATTGCGACGTAGCCAAGTCATTTGACGCTTTGCCAGTCTATAGTCTAATGTTATAAACTTCTCTTTCACCTCATTCATATTCATATGGCCATCAAGATAAAATCTTACTAGAGGATATATATTTGATGTCATCGCTTCATTATCCCAGCCATACTTTTCGCCCAACTTTTTTGCCTCATCGACGACACCATCGTCAAATATGTGTTCAGCTCGGTGTACTATTCTCTTACGCAATACTTCTCTTTCTGTTGTTATTCCTACAATTATAGTATTTGGTATCAGTTCTTGTAGTCTACGCCTATTCACCCCTCCACCCTCTATAGCACGTATCAAATACCGTTTATTCTTTGAGTTCTCTGGCAACTCAATGTCACCACTTTGGCAGATTTCTAGTAATTCGGTTATGTCTTTGTGTTGTAATTCTTTCCTGATTTCTACGTCGGCTTTTGGTTTAAATTCATAGTCAAAGATGACCGCATCAATATATAAACCTGTACCACCTACAATAAATGGTACCTTGCCACGTGCTCTTATTTCACTGATTTTTTCGTTTGCATAATGCTTAAAATCAGCCACCGTAAAAGTATCGTCTGGAGCTACTATATCAATACCCCAGTGCGGTACACCGTCTTGTTCATTGATAGAAGGTTTTGCAGTACCGATATCCATACCTTTATATATAGCTCTTGAATCAGCACTAATTATTTCACCGTTGAACTTTTTAGCGAGTTTAATAGAAAGTGATGTTTTACCACTGGCGGTCGGGCCGACAATAACTATTAGTGGTGGCTCTATAGTTCTGGACGCCATCGGAGATCCTGAAAATTATCGACAATATGGTCAGTAGTACTAATACCCTCAGAGGCCAGCATCTCAGCCTGTCCGTCTCGTCCACCACCATGATAACAATATCCAGAGGCTAAACCACCAAAGCGATTAACTAGCCTATGCCAAGGAAGGTCTGGGTTTCCATAATGAGCGATACCACCCACAACTTGCGCAGCATATGGGTGGCCGGCGAGAGCAGCTATGTCACCGTAAGTCGTAACCTTGCCTTCTGGCAATTGGCTCATCAACTGCTCGACCTTCTGTCTCAAGTTATAATCAACCATCGCCTATAGCTTATGTAGATAATCCGCCAAGTTATCCAGTTTTAACTTCTCTTCACCAGACTGAGTACGCACACTAACCTCACGATTATCCTTGTCGCGTGGCCCAACGATTAGTTGCACTGGAATCTTCCAATTAGCGGCTTCGCGAATCTTTTTACCTAACGATTCATTACGATCATCGATTTTATAGCGAATATCGTTATATTTGATTGGTTTCATTAAGGTTATACCGTCCAGGATAGCAGTAATTTCACTGACATAATCCAACACAGTATCGTTAATCGTTAAAACGCGAACTTGCTCTGGAGCGGTCCAAAATGGGAACCAGCCAGCGGTATGCTCAATAAAAACACTAAGGAAACGTTCGATAGAACCGAGAATGGCACAGTGAATCATTAACGGGGTCTGTAAATTGCCTTCGGCATCAGTATACTGCAAACCAAATCGTCCTGGCTGAACAAAGTCTAGCTGAACGGTTGCAACTTGATGTTCGCGACCAATAGCATCAGTGGCCATAAAGTCGATTTTTGGACCGTAAAAAGCAGCTTCACCATCTTGCTCGAAATACTCCAGGTTATTAGCGATAACCGCCGATTTTAACTGAGCCTGAGCAGACTCCCATAGAGTTTTTTCGCCTAAATACGCGTCACTGTCATCACGATATGACAAGCGGACACGTAATTTCATGGCAATAGTTGAGTATAGTTCACTAGCGGTAGCCATCAAGTTGCTGATTTCTTGCTCTACTTGCTCAGGACTACAAAAAACATGACTGTCATCTTGGGTTAGTGATCGGACTCGGTCTAAGCCACCCAATTCGCCCGTCTTTTCATCGCGATAGTCGGTGGTAGTTTCCAGATATCGGACAGGTAGATCCTTGTAGCTGCGTGGTCGGCTGGCGTAAATCTGGGCATGATGAGGACAGTTCATCGGCTTTAAAGCCATTTTGTCATCGGTCTCTTGGCTAGTGACTAAGAATAGTTCTTCACCAAACTTATCCCAGTGACCAGACTTTTGATATAAATCAATTTTAGTAATATGTGGGGTCCAAACCTTTTCGAACCCGTAACCAATTCTGATTTGGTTAGAGTACTGCGACATAACGTCACGCAACACTGTTCCTCGCGGTGTGAATAGTGGCAGACCAGTGCCAACAAGTTGTGAAGTTGTATATATGTCCAATTCCTTACCCAAACGGCGATGGTCGCGCAGTTTTGCTTGCTCCATTCGCTCGAGATACTGAGCTAGATCATCTTTATTTGCGAAGGCCACGCCATATACGCGCTGCAGCATCTTATTCTTCTCATCACCCCGCCAATAAGCGCCGGATATCCGAGTTAGTTTAAACGCCTCTGGATTAATCTCTACGGTAGAAACCACGTGAGGACCGGCACATAAGTTGTCAAAGTCGCCTGATTTATAGAAACTGACCTGCGTCTCGCCTTTTGCTTTCAGGTCATTTATCATTTCAGTTTTATATGGATCATTTTCATAAAACTCATACGCGTCTTCGAAACTTACGTCATGTTGCTCGAATTTAATATCTCTCTTAATTAGCTCTCGCATTCGCTTTTCAATTTTTGGCAGCATTTCCGGGTTAATCACTTGAGCTAAATCGTAATCTTGGTAAAATCCATCATCAACAGAAGGACCTACACCTAGGCCGGTTCCAGGGTGCATTTCTTCGATAACCATGCTCATCAGATGTGATAGTGAGTGCCTAATGGCTTCAAGTTTGTTATCTTCTGGCATTTCTTACTCCTTTATAATTTAGGTAAATAAAAACATGCGATATTTACATTCAATCCTTTGGCCAGGCTAAATATATGTATCGCATGTCTCGGACCCATGATTTGGGCGGTTCCACCGGACTTCCTGTCTATGCAGGCGCTCGTGAGGTAACGTTTCGTACATTACCACTTCCCACGGAACTCAGTAGCTAGTTAGACTACGTCGTCGTTCACATATTATATTAACATATTATTGCGATTCCACCCCTATTTTGGTATTCTGGATGTTACCTGGGTCCTTAGCTCATTTGGCTAGAGCGCCACATTGACGTTGTGGAGGTGAGAAGTTCGAATCTTCTAGGACCCACCAAGATTTACGCCGCTTTAAGCGGTGTTTTTTATACCCACAATTTTTAAGAGTTTTCCACCACCTATTTTTGATACTAACGACAGTATTAATATCATACATGATATATAGTTATTGAGAGTGTTCCATTGACAATTTATTGTGTTTATGCTAGTATATAAGTATGGAACAAAAGCCACAGATCAAGACCAATCAAACTACATCTAAGTTAGAGCAATTCAGTCTCGGTTTTGAGTACGACAAGACACTACAGCAGCTAAAACACGATGTGCGTCAACGCACGCAATAACTATTAATTTGATAAATATCCGATATTTATAATTTAAAATAACCTCGCCTGTGGTGGTCGAGGTTATTTTATACCTTAAGATAAAATAACTACTGTTTTTTGGCTTGCTTTGCCCGGGCAACCGACTTATGAGTAGCTTTCTCAGTTATGTCGAACTTATCTAGATATAGCCCAAGGAACAGCCTTCCCTGAGAGTTCAAGGCTGCCATAGCGCTATAGATAATAGCCGTAAATGGCATTAGCACCCATTGAGCAATCATTGCCACACTCCTAGTACGTTTATAGCGCTCGGGGCGCGGTGGTAGCATCTTAAAGGCCAAGAAGACTGTTATAAATAATCCAATCATGGCAACCCGCTGAATCCAGCTAATCACTTCTGGTAACTGTTGAGCTTCGATACTCCTAACTGCCTCGGGGTTAATAATTAGTGGCACCCAACCCCCTACGGCTACCATAATCGACACGCTAGCCAGTGTTATGTGGCTATCAATTAGCCTTAGTAGTCTAGCCAAGCCACCAATGAAAGGCACCTTCCTCCCCTTGTTTAACAGTAAAGTAGCGACATATGGCACATCTGAGGCGCCGTATGCCCAGCGACGCAATTGCTTGAATTGAGCCTTGAGAGTCTTCCAGAGTGTGTCTGACAGCACAGCGTCCTGATAGATGGGCACATAAATAGGTATTACGGTGTAGTCGCCATTGAAATGGAAGTAGCTGCGCCAATACTGATGGCCATCCTCGACAATGGTGCGCGTGCTCCAGAAATTCATCTCTTCTAAAGCGTCTAGTGGTTGTGAATGTGAGGCAAAGTTCCTGAGTGTATGTGGCCGCATCGAACTGATAATATTCCAGAATGAGTTACCAGTTGCAATCACCCTCATCGGCGCCGGCGCATCCCAAATATTATTCAAGAATAGTGATACTGGCTGAAAAGCGTAGTGCTTACGGTCTTTGTGAACGATAAACTCGTAAGTAACGTAGTCAAAATAGCTTTTATAGGGACGGTTGTCAGAGTCTAGGGTTGTTACGATAACATTCTTGGGGTCTATATCCTGCCCAGATAGCCACTTTTGTAGATAACGACCGCCACAGGTAATATTACTACCCTTGCCGACTAGTTCATTGGGTAGGCCATCGGGATGAGATACTAGATGGAAACTATGAAATCTGTGACCAAATTCTTTCTGTAAGCGATAGGCAGTCGCCTCGGTCTGCGGACCACCCCTCTCCTCATAGGCAAATACTAGGATAATCTTCTTGGGATCATATGTGCCATTTAGAACCGCTTTGATAGTCGGCGCCAGAATGTCATACGATTCGTTCCAAGTTGCAACGATGACCGCATTATACACTTCGGATTGCTTAGGGTAAGATGTCGGATCAGCGGCTATTTTATGTAAATTAGCAAGGTGAATACTGGAATGAAATCCTCTGTCGATCGCTTTACTCTGGCACTCAATTGCCTGATTGGGACTAGTAAGGTCCTCCAACCTAGAGTGCCAGTCTACCTTCTGTGCCGCCACCAGGCGTTTATGCCCCAGGATCGTATGAAAAGCAATACCGATAGCTTTTACTAGTAGAGTAATAATGATTATTAATAGATATATGCCTGCGAATAGCGGATTGATTAGTGATAAGACAACCAGTAGGATTAATGCGCCGTAGCTCAAAACCGCCGGCAACATTTCAAAGAAACGATACAACCTAGACTTTTCGTTACCAACGGGTATTTCTATATTGACCATAGTCTTATTAACGAGGTCTCCAGGCGTTAATAATTGCCAGCGATATAACGCCACCTATTATAACTATCGCAACGCCTAACCAGGCGAACATAATCGCAAGATAGCGACCTTTGGACAAAAGGAGTTTTGTAGATAAAATCGAGTGCAATACCGCTACAATCAGCTCAAAGAACGGTAATGTCAGCAAATAATACCAGTGATCGGGATAAATTTTAGTAATACCAAAATCAGTGTAATGAGTTAACAGCTTTAGCTCGCTAGGGCGAATTGAAAACCCAATCAGTAATGCCATTATAATAGCTAGGATAAGGTTAAAAACATTCAAAAACAGTAGATACCTGTTCTGAATAAGTTCCTTTAGAGTATTTTTTATAATTGTTTTCATATATCGATGGTTTATGGAGCCGCTATCCGGGATTGAACCGGAGACCTACGCTTTACGAAAGCGCCGCTCTACCAGCTGAGCTATAGCGGCACGGGTGCGATCGTAGACCATTATAACATCAGACGGTTATTAAATAAATCTAGCCTACTCCTGTTGATTTAGGGGCTGTAAATTGGTAAAATACAGTAGTTCACATATACGGGCTCGTAGTGAAGGGGTTATCACGCCTCCCTGTCACGGAGGAGATCGCCGGTTCAAATCCGGTCGAGCCCGCCAATAAAAATTGTTCACCATCTGGTGGACTATTTTTTTATTAACGTTGCTAATATTTAGGATAGCGAATCGTTATAGAACCGTCACCACCGCCACTACCTGGATTGCCATAAGGATAGTCGTTATAGTTACCACCACCACCTACTGTAATAGAGACTGTTTTACCCGAAGCTATATTGAAACTACCATAAACCCTACCACCCGAACCACCACCATTGCCGTCGCCATCAGCACATGCTGTAGCGCCGCTGCCACCGTTAATCGCGCCACCGGTAACACCATTGAGACCATTTGCAATTGTTATACCGTCTGAACCTCCCCAGTTAGTTTCCCATGTCCCACCGCCTTCACCGCCTTCGGCAGTATATGTGTTACCAGTTATAACCTGCATCACGGTATCACCACCATTGCCACCATTATTTGAGTAGCAAGCACCACCTCCGCCACCTCCGCCTTTAAGATCTATCTCAATATCTCCACTGCGGTTACTAGTAATCGAGGCTGTTCCAGGCAAGAAAGTATGCGTAATATAACATCCACTATCTACACCACCGGAAAATATCTGAGTGGACACCGTAGCTACAGTAGGACTTGAGTTTTCAGTAACAACATAAACCAAGCTTCCATTCTTTGCCACTAGTTTAAATGTCTGAGCTGTCACACTACATAATTCTATAGTGTTATTGGAACTTGGCTTTAGACACTTATTTGAAATTGTATCTGGATTCGAAGAGCAGTTTGTAGATACTGTTGAGGGAAATTGACCCTTTTCAACACTAAATATCTTAAGCTGTTTTGAAGCATTGGACAAATCGGATTGCAAGGAAGAAACTATAGCTTTTTGATTTATACCTGTATACGAAACAATCGTGATGGCAGCTAAAATACCAATAACTACAATTACGACCAGCAATTCCACAATTGTGAAGCCTGAATATATTGATTTTGATTTTTTCATATTGTTTATGATTATAAGCTCAGACCCTAGGTATAACAAGAATAGTTCGGAAATCCGACTCGATGTCCCGCCAATAAAAATTGTTCACCATCTGGTGGACTATTTTTATTGATGATAATTAGCTGGATTCGGACCGGTTATACCATCATCCAGGTTCATTCGACAATTGAGTAAATATGGTTATAATATTAGTAATAGACATGAATAAAAATAAACAAGCATTCCACAAAGAAATTGAATTCCATAAATCAGCTGAGACGGTACCGACCGATAGCGTTAGATTAGAAACTAGGAGTAGTTCGCTTGCAGTTAGACTACGTGGTTGCTTTGTAACAGATTGCCAACTCACTAACCCAATCACCCATGACAGAATTAAGGTACTTCACGCCGACCCTGACCAAACAAAGCCAGGCTTAAATAGCAGTCATATAATGATGCCCGTCGGACCAAGTAGTGATATAGGTGGACGACACGGTTTCCCTCGTTGGGCCGATTACCACGAAGTTTCGCGAAATGAAAGTGACAACGGCCATAAGCAAATTGCTCTGCAAGCCGGTCGTTCCGATATGGGGCTTGGGTTAGCTAAAATGTTCGAAATTAGTGACCGGTTTATCATCACCAACACTACAGCTTTCAATTCTGAGGATGAAAGTGTACGCACCAGTCTAGGTGAGCACTTATATTTCAACTTGATTAATGAAAAGGTTGATGGTCTGATGGTTGAGGGTGTGACATTAGATAATTTACTAGGCGAAGGTTCCACAGAGGCAATTATGCGCGGAGAACCGTGTTTCTGGGATGGATTTGATCAGGAAGCCGTCATTCACTTCCCCGCCGGATACACTATTCGTTTAAGGGCAGAAACCGACGTTGACGAATCAGTTGGTATGTTGATCTGGCATAGACCGGGTACAGATTCGATTTGCTTTGAACCTACCGTAGGCTATAACCCAGAATATGACGGTAATAGTGGTCTGGAGATTGAGGCGTATTCTATGCGTTCGTTGACTACTGCTATTGAAGTTATTGCTTAGTTATAAACTGCTGTGCTGATTCGTCGCCGTAATATCGACGAAGAAATTTATTTTTGTATTCAAAAAAAGTGTCATCAATCATACTTTGACGGATACTATCGACTGCCCCGACTACAAAACGCTCATTGTGGATACTAGATAGCGTCAATCCTAATATTTCATTGGTTTTCATCAAATGATGAATATATGCCTTTGTATAATGTCGGCAGGCGTAGCAATCACATTCCTTGTCAATTGGCGAAAAATCCTGCTTGTATTTACTGTTCGTGATATTAATACGACCGTCATAAGTAAACAATGCGCCGTTGCGCGCCTGCCTGGTTGGTGCGACACAATCAAATGTATCAATACCGAATTCAACACCCAAAAATAAGTCTGCCGGCTGTGCCCCCATGCCTAGTAAGTGCCGTGGTTTATTTTCTGGTAATACCTCGTTTACCCAGCGGACCGTTTGCGGTATTTCCTGTGGTTCAAAAACACCACCAATGCCATAGCCATCAAAATTCATATCACCCAGAATACCTGCACTTTTACGTCTATAATCCTCGTACCTAGCACCCTGAACGACACCATATAAAGCCTGCGCTAATTCGCCATTAGCAATGTGCTCTAAGTTGAGCTCGTCGTGACGCTTTAGGCAACGTCCCGCCCACTCATGCGTTCTATCCATCGCCTTTTTTATGTATTCTCTATCAGCCAAAGGCGAAGTTAGCTCATCAAAACACATATGTATGTCAGCGCCAATATCATGCTGGACCTCCATCGAAGTTTCCGGGGTAATAAATAACTTGCTGCCATCGAGGTGCGATCTGAAATATACTCCTTCGTCGGTCACCTTAGTCAACTGTTTACTCGAATGCTTGGCCTGCGATGCATCACCCTTTTCGCTGTGGCTTGTAGTATCTATGCCCTTTTTATAGGCCATACCTAGTGAGAATACTTGAAAACCACCGCTATCGGTAAAGACCGGATTTTGCCAATTCATAAACCTATGTATCCCACCTGATGACTTAATTACATCACCACCAGGACGCAGCATTAAGTGGTACGCGTTGGCTAAAACTGCTTGTCCACCAAGTTCATCGACATGATTAACGGTTAATGTTTTAACAGTGGCGTTAGTTCCGCCTACAATGAATGCTGGGGTATTTATAGTACCGTGTGGTGTTGTAATTGTAGCTACGCGTCCAAGCGTACCCGCGAGTTTCTTATTAATATTAAAACTGAGTGATAAATCCGACATAATTATAATACTAACATTGAGTCTCCGTAACTTAAGAAATAATAGCCCTCTTTAGCCGCATGACTATATGCCTCCTGTAACAATCCCCACCCTGCAAAAGCCGCGGCTAACATCAATACCGTACTTTTCGGTGCATGAAAATTCGTAAGTAGACAGTCAACTACTCTAAAATCATAACTTGGATAAATGAAGATGTTAGCTTCGCCACTTATAGAACCTGGCTTCGTTGATAGTAATACGCTAGATACGTACTCCAATGTCCTGGCGACGGTAGTTCCTAGAGCAACAACCCGCTTGCCGTTTTTCCTAGCACATCGAATTACGTTGATAGTATCCTCGGGAATATTGAAATACTCCTCATGCATGTGATGGCCCTCTAATTTATCGGTCCTTATAGGCAAGAATGTGCCTAAGCCAACATGTAGAGTTAGATACACTACATTAATACCCTTATTGCGTAGTCGTTCAAGTATGTCGTCAGTCATATTTAGGCTGGCGGTCGGAGCCGCAACCGAACCCGCTTCGCGCGCCCAAACTGTCTGATAACGCTCGAGGTCTTGCGACGTGGCGCGGCGGTTCATATATGGTGGCAACGGCACTTCACCATATCGACCTACTAGTTCAAGTAAATTACTATCGCTACTAACTACAGCGATACCACCGCCCTCTATCTTTTCAACGACTATGCGTGTATTGTCGACCGTCAGTTGATCACCAATCTTTAGACTCTTACGGTACATCACCCGGTGTCGATGCCAATCGTCATCGTAACCGTGTTTCTCTAATATTACTAATTCCCTCTCGACTCCGTTCTGTTTTTTAGTAATTAGCCGAGCCTTTATCACCTTTGTATCGTTTATTACTAAAACATCGCCGCTGTCTAAATAATCTACTATGTCGCAGTATTTTTTATCGGACAGCTCTTTTGTAGCGCGATTACATACTAATAACCGCGAATCACCTCTGTGTTTCGGAGGTTTAGTAGCAATTAGACTATCAGGCAGGTCATAGTTAAAATCAGCTAATCTCATCGGAATTATTACATATATTAATCAACTGTTATGTATTTTTGGACTTTATGGTCTTTGTATAATTTAGCCAGAGCTTTATCAAAATCAGTCAGTGGGACCTGAACATATTCATAATTTACCTTATTATTATTGGTGCTGATTAATTTAATAAAGTAATAACCATCACCCTTAGTCGAGTTCAAGACTGCTGACATTTCGTTAGGTTTAAGCTTTGAGGCAATTTTCGATAGACCACCATCCCAATTATTCACCGGTACCCAGCCCGAGTTACCGGTCGTGATTTTGACTGTTTTATCGATAGCCGATAGTTGAGCTGACAGATCCTTAATACTGATAGTAGAATTTGATTTCAGTATAGCCTCGGCTGCCTTTGTAATTTTCTGTGATTTTTTATCAATCGCATACGCCACTTTTCGTCGCAGTATACCCTTAGTCAAGTAATAACGGTTCTCTTCAGGCGTCCAATTAAATAAGCTTTTTACAGAGGCGTCGTAGGTTTGTTGCGATATTTCACCACTACCTAGTTGACGTTGACCTTTAATAAAGTTGTCGACTTCCTTGGATGTAACAGTGATACCGTTTTTCATTGAGAGCTTATAAGCATATGAATCGGCGATAACCTCACGTAGCGATTGTTGCTTTAAATAGGCAATTTGTCGCTTTCCGTCCTCTGTTTTCGGGTTCAACTGCTGATAGTTTTGTGAGAAATATAGAGAGTTGCGATAGGCCATAAGATAGTCGCTATACAGCACGAATTGGCCATCGACTGATGCAACAGGAACCGGTACAATCTTTGTCACTCTATACATAAAATCGCTAGTATTCTGCATCGGATAAAGCACCAGCCAGCCTGTAAATGACATGGCAATTAAAGTAGTGACTATAATGATAATAGTGTTGATGACTAACTTATGTTTAGTGTACTGAATTGGATACTTAAACTTGCGACCACCAGATAAAACATTCTCGCGATGTTCCGCTACGGTGTCAGCCGTAATGCGCAAAGGTTGCGGATTACTGACCTTGCTGTGTCTCTTAGTAATTCTTTTAATTAATGTCTTCATCTTGTTCCTGACTAATGTCTCCACCTATAGCGTCTTGTAATTTATTGTAAACGTCACTCGGATGATCCACATTATGTATCACCAAATCACCGACTGACGTCTGGATGATGATGGTGCCGTAATGAAACATTTCTCCACTAAAGCCTGGGATATTATAGCTGATATTCTGTATCTTGGACAGGCGCAAGTCGATTACATCCTTGCCGAAAAAACCCCTCTGGGTTATTTGTCGGATACGCTGGTCGGTGAGTATATAAACAGTAAAATACCATAATATGAAATGGTACAGAAATAATATTAAACCTATGATTAAACCGGCCACAGGCAGCAAGAATAGTTCCAGATTATACTGCCATATTAGTGGTGGGATGGATGTAATAACTAACGGTATTAATAATAAATAAAAGCCTTTGCGCATAGCTATGATATGTCTACGAAAAACGAATATCAAAGACTCGTCACTTCTTTGACCGTCGAAATCTAGGTGCTTAGGTTTCTTTGAGTTATCTTTCATGATTAGACCTGTGCTTGGTACCCCGGGCAGGAGTTGAACCTACAACCTTATCCTTAGGACGGATCTGCTCTATCCAGTTGAGCTACCGAGGCATACCTCTTATATTGTAGCAGATAAAGTAAGTCTACGTTTTACCTAGTGAATTTTTCGTGCAAAGCTTCGTAAGCATACAACTCGCTATCAGAGAACCAATGATTAATCTCTTGCTTGGCATCTGATGCATCACCGCTGGCATGAATGAGGTTGGGTATACCTTTAGCACTTGAGTCAGCATAACCGTAGCTCATATGGGAATAGTCACCGCGTATTGTGCCCACATCAGCCGACTTAGGCTCAGTCGTACCAACCATTTTTCTTACCAAGGCAATCGATTCAATACCCTCCAAAACCATAGCTATAACCGGACCCTGTGTCATAAAGTCTAGCGTGAACTTGAATACCTTCTCGCCCCGCCTTGTCACCATTTTGCCAATATTTTCATAGTGTTCATAATACTGCTCAACGGAAGGTGATAACATCTTCATTCCAACTATTTTTAATCCTACCCTCTCAAACCTCGATATAATCTCGCCGGTAATACCACGCTGCACGGCATCGGGTTTTAATATAACTAATGTTCTTTCGACATTTATATGTGTCATACGGGCTCCTGTTAATTATCTGTGTCATATTATAGCAAACAATAACCTGTAACTATTCCTGTTTTGCGTTATGCTATTAGTATGTATATGTCAGATTTAATCCTAGACTACATTGAACACATTGAGGTTGAGGGTGGTCGTTCAGCACATACCGCCGAAAACTACAGTTTATATCTGGAGCGATTCGTTGAATTTAGCGACAACGTAGCTGTAGATAAGATTACAACTGAGTTAGTTCGTAAGTATAGGTTATGGCTTAATCGTTATAAAAATAGCAACGATGATGAATTAGCAACAATTACACAAAGCTACCACCTGATAGCATTGCGTGGTTTTTTAAACTACTTATCAAAGAGAGACATCCCTAGCCTATCTCCCGAAAAGATAGAACTTCCTAAAGTATCGCGTCGTCAAGTTACTTTTTTACATTACGACGAAGTGGAGATGCTAATCGAACAAATTGATAGTTCAACTCCAACGGGTTTGCGTGATAGGGCTATAATAGAGCTATTGTTTTCGAGCGGCTTAAGAGTCTCGGAACTTGTTAATCTAAATCGTGATCATATCAACACCACCCGACGCGAGTTCATGGTACGGGGCAAGGGGCAAAAAGACCGTCCTATTTTTATCAGTAAGGTCGCTGCCGATTATATTGAAGAGTACTTAGATACAAGGACCGACAGTCTACGGCCGTTATTTGTAAGTTATAGCCGGAATAACCAAGTTTCAAATGATGGTGATTACAGACGCCTGACGTCAAGAAGTATTCAGCGTATTATTAATAAATACGTTAAAATGGCTGGCATAACAAAACATGTAAGTCCCCATACCCTGCGTCACAGTTTCGCTACTGACCTATTAATGAATGGCGCTGACATACGCAGCGTTCAGGCAATGCTGGGGCATAGTAATATCAGTACGACTCAAGTCTACACACACGTTACCGACCAACACTTAAAAGAAGTGTACGAAAAATTTCATAGCGATTGATTTATGGGGTACAGCTTCCTTTATCAAAGTCGTCTTCATCGTCCGTTATTTTGAAATCCTTACAAACACTGCCACTTGTTACAATACCAGCAGTTGGGTAAGGGAAATTCATTCCTATCTCTAGTCTCGACTTTACGCGCCTAAATAAATCGTTTGCACGGCCCGTCGAATCAACTTCAGGTTGAACCCCCTTAAAGTTAACTATATTACCCGAACCGTCTCGAAGTGTTATCCGGTAGTTTGATTTATTATACAAAGAACCTAGGTATATATATGTTTCAGCTGCGCTACCACCTCTTGCTGGTGGAAGTAGTAAGTGAGCGGCGCAAGAATAACCACCCGAAGCGATGGTATTTTCACAGTGAACAGGTACTGGCTCTTTGGTTGGAGAACGTCTGTTGTCTACGGCAATAATATGTATAGGATCGTCGAATTTCATACCTGCAGTTACCTTATTGGACGGATAAAGGAAAGCTGTATTAGTGTTACTCTGTCCTGATCCGGAGGCGGAAGAGTTGTCGTCAAAATATGTTAGATCAAAGCCACTAGCTGCATATTGAATCATTTGAAAACGCATCATTGCCGGCCTATTTGATGGCCAACTTGACTTGGAGTAAAGAGGCCAATCAAATGGTGATGTTGCTGGAGTCGCTGGTAAACTGACATTAGAATATACTGGTCCAAGATCTTCACTATTAAACCACTCAATCTCGACCGTATTATAATTGCCTTCACCTATTAACGGTATAAGTTTATACTCGTTTTCGCCAAGCTTACCTAGATAATCTGGTGTGTTCAAATTAACAGTAACACAAGTATAGGCTTGGTTGAGATTATTGGCACTTGTGTTATTTTGTACCTTTATCTCGTCCGTCCCCTCGGAATTTTTGACATCAGTAAGGGTCTTTACCGACTCATTACACACATCGGATTCTAACGCCGCAAGAGCACTTGAGCAGTCGGTGCCTGTTGGATTATTCTCACATACAGTTAAGTATCTAATAACAGCACGCTTTGCGTCTTCTACGCCCACTTGAGCCGAGTCGTAGGCGCTTTGGGATAAGTCATTAGTAGTTGCTTGAATCTGCCCCCTCAACATAATCCGCGCAAAACCCACTGTTACGATTACAAACAAAAGTGCTGTAAACACTACTATGAATATTGATACGTCTCCTTTTTGTCTATCGAATAGTTTCACCTTTTCTGCTCCCTTCTAGCGATCATTGCCCGCTCTTGCAATTATATCGAACCTTGTTACAAAACAGTAGTTGAAATTAGAATTAACTCCTGACACACTACACTCATAATTTGGTGCGCCCGTTAATTCATCTGCATTACTTGTTCCGATAGTAAATTGGATATTGTACAGCCGCTGACCGGTTGTACTATCCAAAATCGGGCTTCCGGCGGTAAACTGATGTATAGCTAGTAGATACTGTGAGTTATTATTATCGCTATTTAATAGCTCTGTGGTGCCTGATTTATCAATTGGAATATTTTTGATTCGACAGTATTTTGATACAGGATCATAGGCTTTGATAAAATATATAGTTTTTGTCGAATCGGTACCTGAATATTTAATTGTATCAGATGCTGATTTCTGAATGCCCCACCCCGTATTCCATATATAGGTATACTGTCCGGTGCATAGTACACCACCCACAATATTACCACTTGGATTGGTCTTTACTAGATAATTTGTATTGTCATCATTTGGATTACTAACATCATCTACGCCATCTGGGTCAATAGCAAAAGGCATAGAACTAGATATCGTCCTTTGAATGTCAGCAGTTAAATCCGTACCAGCCTGATTAACACTCTTAATAGTAATGCCCTTATTGTAGATATTAGCTATCTGAATGACAGTTAAGGCGATTGCGACTAGTAAGGCTGCAACAAACCCCATTGCGAGCATCATCTCAACAATAGTGAAGCCTCTATTTTTATCCTTTTGGCTCATATAACCTCACTATCGTGCCAATGACTGTTGGTGTAGACTGACCGGGGCCATCCCAACAAGCTCTAATATGAAAATCGATGTAATCTGCGTTGTCCTGGCTATTGCCGGGGGGCATAGATATCTTAACCGCCTCTATCCATATACCTTCGGCAGATGTTGCATTATCGCCTGAATAAACGACTCTGGAAAAAGTACTGGCGGATGGCTGAATAGACGGCCCTATTATTGCCTTCTTTGCATTCAAGATAAATGATCTCGCCGGTAATGAGGTTGGGCAAACATCATCACTATAGGTCGAAGGGCTAGTATTTGTGTAAGACGTTGTTATGTCGTTCCATAATTGAGAATATTGGTTACTACTATAAGACTGGTAGTTATGTATATAAGATGCATTGATAAATCGTAGAGCTTCGGCTTGCGCGTCAATCTCTTGTCTAACCATAGTTATCTCTAGAGCCTTCTGTGCATTCGAAACACCCTGGTTCATTATCAATAGTGAACAGACCGCAACTAGACTAAAAATCGCAACGGCAAATATCACCTCAACAATTGTGTCGCCGGTCGAAAAACCTTTATTATTCATCAACACCCCCTATTGTCATCGGCAAATTGAATACCGCCCGGACCAGATGCGTTACGATTGATGACTACTCCTGTTTTTGGCTGACTAGATAGACCCTTGGAATCAAGACAAAATATAGCATCCGTGTTAATCGGGGCAGGATCATCAATCAATTTGTTGACGATTTGATTTTTTGATATAACTGAAGTCTTATCGACAAAAGTATGAACAACGCCACTATTTGGCGACTTAAGTATTAATAAAGAAAATCTCATATCCGTACCGCCATCGGCGACCCTATTAACTATAGTGGCACCCCATTCAACATCGTAGGTCTCTAGGCTATCCAGTTTAAAGTATGGGGTCATATACTCTTTTATCACACCGACGTCATCTGATGATGATACACTTGTCGGTATACGCCCTACTACCGTCTGTACGTCTAAAACGGTACCGCCATCTGAAGTGATGTAGCGTCCTAATATTACGCAGTCAGAACTCCCTCTTGGCTTGTCTTCACCGTTGCAGTTATTGGACGTGTTGCTATTTCTAACATTTGTGACCTCGGAATATTGAGACTGCAGATAAGACTGGAGGGAATTTATACTATCTCGGTAGCGTTGATTGTTTATTGATGAACCCGTACCGATTAGTAACGCCACTAAAAGCGCGCTAGAGATAGTTAAAACTAATATCGTTTCAATAATAGTAAACCCTGCTCCTTTAGACGCACTCATTTGGTGTTATTATATCATAAGCGTCTTATAGACTAAACAAGAATAAATTAATTATAGGCTCACCGAATAGACCCGCTATTAGGAATCCGGCTATCAATAATGGTCCAAATGGTATATGCGAATCACGTTTTAGAGTATGAGCCAACATTGCAGGTATGACAATTACACATCCCACTAGATTAGCAGTGAATAGCGCTAGTAGAGCCAACCGCCAATCTGCTAGTACTAGGCCCAAACCTAAGCCTAATTTAACATCTCCGAATCCTACCCACTTGCCTTTTGAGACAAGATATATTACGAAATAAAGCCCAGAAAGTGTAGCAATTGAGCTAATAACACTAATTAACTGTCCTAGCCTATCGCTACTTAATGAGATTAACATGATAGAATTAATGACACCAAAAATGACTACCGTGTAGTTAGCTATATCCGGCAACAATAACCACTTGGTGTCGTAAACAAATAAGATCGCAAGAGCTACGCAGGCGGATAGCCAAATTACTAACCTAACTACATCGGCGACAGTAATGAGTTGATATGGCCATAAAATATAAGAAAATACGAAAACAACTGCGAGTCCCAACTCGATTAACGGCTCCATGTAACCAATTGGCTTTCGACATTTTCTACATCGGCCACGTAGCACCAGCCAACTAACTAGAGGGATCAAATCATACCATCTTAATCGATAGCCGCAATCAAGACAGCGTGAATAATCATTTAATGCAGATGATTTATTAAGACTGTGCAATTTCGAGTATTCTTTTCGGTCTACTTTTTCGCCAAAACCCTTATCTTCGGTTAGTTGTTTCGCCCTTAATCGCCACACCATTGCTCCGGCAAAACTACCAAAACAGAGACCTAGCAAAAACAAAGCTAAATATATTAATTCCATGATATTAACTATAGCAGTTTCTAATTAAAAACTCTCCCTAACGGGAGAGTTTTGTAATTATTTACATATGTTGTCTCTAATATGTTATCTATTATCGACGCAATACAAGCTGGTTTGACCCTCTAGTCGCATCCTAAGCGTGTACTGTCGTGCTGTTCCGGCGATAGTCGCACCATCAACATCACATACTGCACCGGTATTATAATAAATCGTACCTATAGTAGTAGTTACTGGTGCTGCCGCTCCAGCTAGTGGTGCAACGAATATGTAGTTATTTGTTTGTGGGTCCGAAAAGTCAGAGCCTGCAACAGTGTTAGTTGCACCAGTTCCAGTGCCCAGATACCTTCGAACAAATGACTGAGCTGGAGTTCCATATGCTACAGTCCATTGCGTAGCGCTAGGTATTGTACCCCTGTTGTTTGTGCTGAAGTCATTAATTTTTGTCATTATACGGGCTAAGTCATTCTTGCGCTGTGTATCGCGCTGACCGCGTTGTAGCGCTGGTAGGGCTATA